>JAFASD010000026.1 GCA_019244945.1 Acidobacteriaceae bacterium
TTTGAAACTGCGGACGTGAGGCGATTACGCTCAGGATTGGAAAGAGGATGGGTGGTAACCAGAAACCCGTCAACTGGAAAAATCTTTGTTCATGCTAAATCCGACGGCTTGATACTTTCGGACCTCCGCTATGTCATCAAGGAAACGAGCGGAGGAACATGGGCAATTTACCGTCCGTCTTATTCCGGAGGCGGCACCGGCTATGGCCATAAGGTTGGCGAGATGGAACGGCCCTCGGGCGTAGAAGTCGGAGAGTGCGGCTGCCAGTAGCGCGCGAGGCACGCTCATAGTGGGAAACGCTGGCGAGGCGAACACATCCATGGCTAACATTAAGTAGGTTGCGCTTCAAGTGGCAGAGCAGGAGCCGCGAACCGTTCCTGGAATTTTGGGATCGCTCCCGAATCAGCGGTGATCCGGAACTGAAAGAGCCAAATTCGGGATAACTCCGCCCTGACGGCCAAGTGTTTACTTTCCGAGTTGATCCTGGTTCGTCGGCAATCTGGACATAGCTTAGATACCGCGCTATCGGAAACTACGTCTGGCCAAGCAAAAAGGCCACGATCGACGCGCAAGACACGTGAATGTGGCGCTTGTCTGTGGAAGGCTTTCGCTAATCGCTCAATGGGCGGCTATTGAAGATCAGCTTTCGCCAGCAGGCTACTCCTGGCGCAACGCGCGGATCGGGTCTATCCGTGCGCTGCGCATCGCAGGTACGAGAACAGCAATACCGCTCGCCATAAATAAAATTCCTAGCACCACGCCGAAAACAGGAACGTTGATACCGTGGACGCCGTATAAGAAGTCCGCGAGCAGCGAACTGACCGGAATCATCGCGGCGAAACCAATAGCGAGACCAGCGGCGACAAGCCCCATGCCCTGACGCGCGACCAACGCGACCAAAGCACTGGGAGTGGATCCGAGCGCCGTCCGAATCGCCAGTTCGGGAGTCCTTGCCGCGACAACGTAGCTTACGATGCCATATACGCCGAGCGCCGCGAGCGTAAGGGCCAGTATCGCGAAGCACATCAGCAGGGCTGCAACAATCCTCTGGTAAGAGACAGAATCCGATACTACATCGTCCATCGTCCTGACGTGGCTGATCACGGCATCCTGCTCATTCCTGGAAATCGCTCGGCGTATGCCCGGTACCAGGGATTCCGCGGAAAGCGAAGAGCGCACGACAATCGACCAGGAAGAAAAGGGTGCGCTATACGACCGTGCGGGTAAGAAGAGTTCTGGGCTGGGAGGAACCTCCACTCCGCTCTGACGAACGTCGCGGCAAATTCCCACAACCGTAATCCAGGCAGGGCTGAAAAAATTAATGTGCGCACCCAGTGGATTCTTTTCACCCCAAAGCGCGCGCGCCATGGCTTCGTTAATGATCGCGGCGCTTCGGCTACCGGAAATCTCTTCAGGAGAGAAAAGGCGGCCGCGCACGAGAGGGATATGCATCGTTCGGAAATAGTCATGCGTGACCCAGCGGTATTCGGCGAAGAATCCGGGGTGTTCTGCGGGGAGCCCTTCGACATTCACGTTTCCGTTGAAGCCCCATTCGGCGACAGGCAATAGGTTGATCGCCGCTGCCGCCCCTACGCCGGGCAAGGCCCGGACGCGGTTTGCCGCATCATCGAAGAAACTTCCGATCTGAACGCCGTCTTTATAATTCGTGGACGGAAGCTCGACTCGCATGGTGAGCAAGTGAGCGCGATCGATACCGACGTCCATATGCAGCAATGTCCAGAAACTCTGTAGGATCTCCCCGGCTCCTCCCAGCAGTGCAACGGCGCACGCAACCTGAAAGACAACAAGCGTTCGACGCGCCAACGCCGTGCGTCGACCTCCACTGGCCCGGCCGCCTTCGTGAATGAATGTTTGCAATTCGTTTGTGTTCTCGTGAAAAGCGGTAGCCAATCCGATGGCGAGGGCTCCGGCAATTGCCACCAGAACCACTGTGCCGACGAGCCTCCAATCCGGAGCGATCTCCGGCGCGCGCGGCATCCGATCCTCATAAAGCCAGAGCAGAGAGCGAACGCCTGCCCAAGCCACTGCCACAGCCGCAAGGCAGCCGAATCCAGTCAGAAGCAGGCTCTCCGTGACGTGCTGGCCGGTCTGACGTAGGCGCGATGCGCCGAGCGCGGCACGAAGCGCAAATTCCATGCGTCTCGAAGAGTAGCGCGCCAACAGGAGACTGGATACGTTAGCGCACGCCATGAAGAACAGAATCAGCGCTGCTATTTGCAAAACAAAGAGTCGCCTGCGGACACCGCTGTCTAGGTTCCAGCTCTGAAACGGAATAACTAGCGCGCTGCGGCCCCTATTCGTTTCGGGATACTCGCGTCGAAGCCGCCGCATAATCGATTCCAAGTCGCTCTGTGCTTGCGCGATCGTAATTCCCGGTTTGAGTCGCCCGACCATCGGGAAGTTATGCCAGCCTCTTCTTGCCTCCTGCGCAGTGGGGACGAGCGGCATCCAAACGACAGTCTCCTCGGAAGGAAAACGAAACCTGCTCGGAAGAATCCCAATCACATTGCAACTTGTCCCGTTTATCACCAACGTTTTTTGTAAAACGGAGGGATCGCTATTCAGAGCGCCATGCCAGAAGTCCTCTCGCAACAGAGCTACGCTGTTCCGGCCCGCCTGTGCTTCAGATGAATCAAATACGCGGCCGACTATAGGCTGTACGCCTAACGTTGCGAAATAATCTGGTGTTACATAGCTTCCGTTTACGCTCCGAGCGCCATCGCCTAATCGAACGATGAAATTTGATCCGCGACTGAAGCCCCCAGTGGATTGAAATACCCGATTGGCTTCTCGAAGATCGAGCTGGTCGGGCCAGGACGGGGGAGTTTGAAAGACCCCCTGCTGCTCTTCAACAATTGCGAGCCGCTCTGGTTCCGGCAGCGGCAGCGAGCGTAGGATCACGCTATTAATGATCGTGAAAATGGCCGCGTTCAGCCCGATCCCAAGCGCAAGCAGAAGCACCGCGCTGATGGCGAAGCCAGGGCTTTTGCCAAGCTGCCGCGACGCAAACCTCAGGTCCTGCCGGAAACTGTCCAGCCAGCTTGCCAGGTCTACATCGCGAGTTTTGTCCCGGTACGCGCCTGCGTTTCCGAATCTCTGTCTGGCCCTGACCCGAGCATCATCCGGCGTGAGGCCTCGGGCTTCCTCTTCTTCTTCTATCAGTGCGAAGTGCGTCTCGAGTTCCTGTCGAATCTCGTCGTTCAAGCGGTTCGGTCGGAGCGCGTTCCAAAGCCGGTCAAATATAGACATAGACCCTCTAGGCAAAACGAAGAGCTTTCCAGACTGCGTTTGTAAGCTGCGTCCACCGCTGCTCTTCTTCCTCAAGCTGCCGCCGGCCGGCAGGGGTGATTTTGTATAACCGAGCCTTGCGATTCGTTTCCGTAGTGCCCCATTCGGCGCGGAGCCATTTCGCATTGGTCATGCGATGCAAAGCAGGATAGAGCGAGCCTTCTTCGATTCGCAGAGTATCGTCGGTTGCCTGGTGAATTCGATGTGCAATGGCGTAGCCATGCATGGGTCCGGAGCGCGCCAGAACTTTCAAGATGAGAAGATCCAGTGTGCCCTGGAGACGATCATTCTGATGTTTAGCAGACATTCAAAGCCAGCTATGTATAGCTGCCTTTGTATTATGACACATACTACGCCATCGCTCGCGCCGGCGATAAGAAGCCGGCCTATTCGGATCGCAGCGTTTCCACGGGATCCACACTCGAGGCACGGCGTGCCGGCAGATAACTTGCGAGCGCGGCAGCCAGGATCAACACGATTGGGACAGCGAGGTAGGTGACCGGGTCGACTGCACTGATCCCGAACAGCAATGATTTCATGAAGCGAGTGAACGCTAGCGCCGTTATGAGGCCGATGCCGACACCCTTCGCAGCCAGTGTGAGCCCGGAACGCACGAACATCTGTTTGAGCTCGCGCTGCTGGGCGCCAAGGGCCAGGCGGATGCCTATCTCGCGCCTGCGCTGCGAAACGGCATAGGAAATGATGCCGTAGATTCCGATAATGCCCAGCACCAGCGCCATGACAGCGGCAATCGCAAGCATGGTGAGGGTGAAGGACGTACGCGAAAGCGATTGGTTATAAATATCCTGCATGGTGCGCACGGATGCGACCGGCAGACTCGGTTCCACCGACCACACCGCCTGCTGCATCTCGCGAATGAGACTCTGAGTGCCCGCGCGTGGCGTCCGCGCAATGAAAGTCATTGTGCGTTGAGCGTCCAGTTCCTTACGGCCGAAAAGGAAATTCATGAGCGGCGGCCAATAGACAATGGCAGGCGCTTCCTTCCCGAGGCCGTTTTCACGCGTATTCTGGACAATGCCGA
>JAFASD010000281.1 GCA_019244945.1 Acidobacteriaceae bacterium
AGATTTTCGGTGACGGTAATCAGGTTGCCTCAGACTTCAACCGTGCCGACACGTACAGCGCGGCTTTGCTGCAAGCTACTGACGAAGTGACTGCTTCCGCCCTGGCGAAGTCGCTCGAAAACGATCATCGCTTAAATGTAACGGTCATGAGCGAACGGGAATACTACGCCGCGCAAATGATATCGGCTGCCCCCATTCAGTTTTTGGGATTTTTCGTGTGCATCATCATGGCCGTCGGGAGCGCCTTCGCTGCTATGAACACGATGTATGCTGCCGTCGCCCGCCGCGCAAAGGAAGTGGGCACGTTGAGAATTCTCGGGTTCACCAAAGGCAGTATCCTCCTCAGCTTCTTTTTGGAGTCGCTGCTGTTGTCACTCGTCGGCGGCGTCATCGCCTGCATCATCGCGCTGCCACTCAATAATGTGACCACCGGCCTGGGCAATTTCATCACATTCAGTGAGACCAGCTTCAATTTTCGAATTGGTCCTGATGTGATGCTGATCGGTATTTTGTTTTCACTGGTTTTGGGCGCCGTGGGTGGATTGTTGCCCGCCCGCCAAGCCGCTAAAAAGGAGATCTTGACCGCCTTACGCGAGGTCTAAGGCAAGCGTGATGGGTGGTTGTTAGGCGATGGAAACAGAACTAAAGAGTCTTCGGATAGACCGGTCGGCAAGGCGAGAACGGGAGCCGAAACCCGTGCTCAAGCTAATTGCCATAGCGATTGCGCTGGTTGTCGTGGCAGTCGCATCGGTATTCGCATACGAAAAGGTAACTGCCGCGACGCCGGTGCATGTCGTTCAGGTCCAGTCTCCGATGAGCGAGTCCTCGGCGGGCGAACAGGTAATCTTGACTGCAACCGGCTATATCGTCGCGGCGCACAAAATCGAGGTTGCCTCCAAAGTCAACGGCCGGGTCGCTTGGATCGGCGTCGATAAAGGCGACCGGGTGCAGGCCGGGCAGGTGTTGGTGCGGCTCGAAGACGACGAGTACCGGGCGCAAGTGCTCCAGGAACAAGGACAAATCGAAAATCTGGAGGCGAAGCTCGCCGAAGATCGGAACGGCTCCCGGCCCGAAGAGATCGCCAAGGCGAAAGCGGACGTCAATGAGGCCAAAGCCGATATGCAGGACGCAAAAACCTCCCTCGATCGCACCAGGCAACTCGTTTTGGAAGGCGTTTTAGCCAAACAGTCTCTCGATGATGCCCAGGCCAAATACGACGGCGACGTTTCGAAAGTTGCAAGCCTGCAGCGCACGCTAGATCTGGCGGTTCTCGGCCCGCGCCAGGAAGAGATTGCACAGGTAAGAGGGCAGATCAACCAGGCTCGTGGAGCGCTCGATTATGCGAAAACCCAGCTTGATAACACGATCATCAAGGCTCCGGTGACCGGCACAATCCTCGACCGGAACGTGGAAAAAGGAGAATTCGTAACCACTGGTTTCGTGGGTGACAAGGGCGCCAAAGGATATCTGGTCACGATGGCCGATCTGAACGATTTACAAGTGGAGCTGGATGTCAACCAGAACGATTTCCCCAAGTTAGGACCCGAGCAGAAGGGGATCATCACCACAGATGCATATCCCGATCGGAAATACCAGGGTTTCATCGAGCAGGTCTCGCCGGAGGCCGATCGCGCAAAGGCCACCGTTCAGGTGAAAGTAAGAGTTCTGAACCCCGACAGTTATCTGCGGCCCGATATGAACGCCACAGTTTCGTTCTACAACGACGTGAAGCCGCAGGCCGAGTCCGCCGCCAAGCGCGTTGTCATAATCCCGCAAGGCGCTGTTCAGAACGGCAGCGTTTTCGTTGTGGTGAACGGGCGCGCCCGGAAGCGTGCCGTCGTGCTCGGTGGCACGTCGGATAAGGGAGTGATCATCGAGAGCGGCTTGATCGGCGGCGAGGATCTAATCGTGAGCCCCCCGGCAAGCTTGAAAGACGGACAACGCGTAGAGGTCAAGGAATAGATCAGATGTATTCAAATGACGGAGCCGAGAAAATGAGCGAAGCGATAGTCAGAACGCGCAAATTGAGTAAAGAGTTTATCCGTGACGAGTTTCACGTGATCGCGCTCGAAGAAGTGAACATCGACATTAACCGCGGCGATTTCATTGCCCTGATGGGCCCCTCTGGCTCGGGCAAATCCACGCTTCTCCACCTCATAGCCGCCATGGACAAGCCCACCGACGGCGACATCGAAGTTCTCGGCGCGAACCTGCGCCAGATGAATGACAAGCAGATCGCTCATTGGCGCAATGAGCACATTGGGTTCATCTTCCAATCCTTCAATTTGATCCCCGTGCTCACAGCACTCGAGAATGTCGAGCTGCCTCTGAAGTTGACCAAGCTGAATAAGAAGCAGCGCATCGAACACGCCGAAACCGCCCTGAAGTTAGTGGGCCTCGGAGATCGATTCGGCCATTTGCCGAAGCAGCTCTCGGGCGGCCAGGAACAGCGTGTTGCCATTGCCCGCGCCATCGTGACGGACCCGGATCTGATCCTCGCCGACGAGCCCACCGGCAACCTGGACGCCGCCGCCGCCGAAGATGTGCTCACCATGTTGAGCCGCTTAAACCGCGAATTCGGAAAAACCGTCGTGATGGTGACGCATGACCCCCACGCCGCCAAGTTTGCCAAAACCATCCGCCATCTCGAAAAAGGCCAGTTACTCCCGACCGGGACGCTCCCTGCCGATTGGGCCTCCGCCATGGCGGGCAGAAATTGACGTCAACTTATACTGGATGCAAGGACTCGTTCTTCAAGCCGAGATCAAATGGCAGTAGAACACTAGGAATCGTATGGGTAAAGCTCTGGAAACGGAAGAAGCTTTAATAATTCCTGAGGCAACGGACGCAGAACTCAGGGAAACCTTCGATTACGCCGCGAACTATTACTTAGGAATTTCCGCTGAGGAATTCTTCCGAAGGTTGGCGGCCAAAGAGATCTCCGACGATGATCCTCGCGCAGAGCAAGTGCTATACGTAATGAACTTCGTGCTGTCAGCCACCGGGAAGGAGATCCTCTAAGATTTGCCCGGCAGAAGGTCTGCCGGTGTGACGAACGCATATCTCGCCTCCGTTAAGTCTGTCTTGGGCTGCGTAACGAGCCAACCCATCGTTCGTAACTCGAAGCACTTTCCCGGTGAGAATCCGCTTCAGAGTTTGCACTTCCCTCGATCTCCAACCCTTCTCTCAGATTCTGATTTGGGACTTGAGTTTTGGCACTACTTTCGTGAAGTCTGGATCGAAGACACGTACGAATGGAGGGTAAGAGTCGAGTCCTATCGGTATCACATAGTAGACCACCGCACAAGGCATGAGCTCTTTGCCTTCCATTGGGACCCAGTCTTGAAGGTAACTTTCCCTCATATGCACCTGGGATTCGGAATGCGAGGCCATGCGCTTCCGATCGATAATAAAGCCCATATTCCAACGGGCAAAGTTCCGATCGAAGACGTTGTCGTTTTCGCCATATCAGAGCTAAGAATCAAACCGCTCGTGCCTGATTGGAAAGACAAAATCACTGCGGCTAAAGAGCGCTTCATGCAACTCGCCTAGACGGACGATGCAGCGCATTACGCTCGCATTGTTCTCCAGTGCAAAAGGTTAATGCCGGAAATGCCGCACTCCGGTAAAGACCATTGCCAGATCCAAGCGATTCGCCGCCGCAATCACTTCTTCATCCCGGACGGACCCGCCCGGCTGAATCACCGCAGTAATTCCATGCTTCGCCGCTTCCTCCACTCCATCCGGAAACGGAAAAAACGCGTCTGACGCGAGCACCGTTCCAGAGAGCGGCAGCACCGCTTTCATCGCGCCAACCTTCACGCTATCTACCCGGCTCATCTGCCCGGCGCCGACACTCACGCTCTGCCCAGCCCGCGCATACACGATCGCGTTCGATTTCACGTGCTTGCAAACTTTCCAGCCAAATAGCAACGCCCGCATCTCATCGGCAGTCGGCGGTCGCACGGTTGTCACTCGAAGCGATGCGCGATCTAACGGCGCAACGTCGGCCGTTTGCGCCAGAACCCCTCCGGAGATCGATTTGAGAACCAGTTCCGGTTTCTCGCTCACGCTCACTTTCACCAAGCGCAAGTTCTTCTTCGAGCTCAAAACGGAAAGCGCATCGTCCGAAAAAGCCGGTGCTGCTATCGCCTCAACGAACAATTTCGAGACTTCCGAAGCCGTGGCTTTATCCAGCTCCCGATTGAAAGCCAGGACGCCGCCAAATGCGGAAACGGGATCCGCCTCCAAGGCCTTGCTGTACGCCTCAGCCAGCGTGTTCTGCTCCGCGCACCCGCACGGATTCGTGTGCTTGATAATAACCGCGGCCGCACCCTCGAACTCCTGCACAAGCTGCCAGGCAGCATCCAAATCCACGAGGTTGTTGTAAGAGAGCTCTTTCCCCTGAAGCTGTTCCGCACCCGCAACGCCGCCGTTTCGAAAACTATAGAGCGCCGCCTTCTGGTGAGGGTTCTCCCCGTAACGAAGCGCCGCCGTGCGATTCGCTACGATGTGCAAACTGGCCGGAAGCTCTTCTGGAGCGCGATCTTCATCCTCACCAATCTGAAGCAAACGAGCAGAGACCGCCTGATCATAGGCCGCAGTGCGCAAGAAAGCCTGCTGCGCCAATCGCCAATGTGTAGAAGAGCTCAATCCGCCCTCGTGCTCTTCCATTTCCTGCAATACCGGCTCGTACTGACTCGGCGAAACGATAACCGCCACATCCTGAAAATTCTTGGCCGCCGCGCGAATCATCGTCGGCCCACCAATGTCGATGTTTTCGATCAGTTCTTCGCGGCTGACTCCCGGCTTCTCGGCGAACTTCTCAAACTCATACAAGTTGACGACCACCATCTGAATGGCCGGAATCCCATGCTCGGAAAGAGCACGCATATGCTCCGCGTTGTCCCGAATCGCGAGAATGCCTCCGGCAATTCGTGGATGAATCGTCTTCACCCGTCCGTCAAGCATCTCCGGGAATCCGGTGATCTCAGCAACTTCGCGCACCGGAATCTGGTTTTCGCGAAGCAGCTTTGCCGTCCCGCCGGTTGAGATCAATTCCACGCCCATATCGTGCAGCTTTCTCGCAAAAGCGAGAATTCCAGTCTTATCCGTCACACTCAACAGGGCACGCTCGATTCGAGGCATCAAAGACATTCTGGCAGAGGTCAGAACGAGCCAACCCTCCATCGATTACTAGAATCGAGATGTGCCCCACTACTGCACTCTCATTCCAGGAGACGGCATCGGCCCGGAGGTCGCGCAGTCGACCATACGAGCAGTGGAAGCAACCGGCGTTGATATTTGCTGGCGCCGAGCTGAACTGAATGAGGCCATCATTCTCGAATCGGGCAAGACCTTGCCCCAATATCTACTCGATTCCTTGAACGAAACACGCGTCGGACTGAAAGGGCCCGTGACCACCCCCGTGGCGGGCGGTTTCCAAAGCGTAAACGTTGCGCTTCGAAAAGCCCTGGATCTGTTCGCCAACGTGCGTCCGGTGAAAACTCTCCCTGGCATCAAGACGCGTTTTCAAGACGTTCACATCGACATGGTGATTTTTCGGGAGAACACCGAAGATCTCTATTCGGGCCTCGAGCACGAGATCGTGAAAGATGTCGTAACCAGCCTGAAAGTCATCACCCGAACCGCTTCCGAGCGCATTGCGCGCTATGCGTTCGATTATGCGCAGAAAAATGCCCGCAAGAAAGTAGTTGCGATACACAAAGCAAACATCATGAAACTGGCGGACGGTCTGTTCCTGCGCTGCTGCCGTGAGACCGCCAAGGAGTTTCCGGAAATTCAATATAAAGAGCTGATCGTCGACAACGCTTCCATGCAGCTCGTGATGTATCCGGAAAAATTTGATGTCTTGCTACTCCCGAATCTCTACGGCGACATCGTGTCAGATCTCGCCGCTGGATTAGTCGGCGGTCTCGGCATCGTGCCCGGCGCAAACATGGGTGAAACACACGCGGTGTTCGAAGCAGTCCATGGCAGCGCTCCCGATATAGCGGGTCAGGGAAAAGCAAATCCAACGGCACTCATGCTTTCAGCCGTCATGATGCTCACTCACCTCGGGGAAAACGGCCCGGCGAACACACTGCAGAACGCAGTCGAAGCAGTCTACCGCGAAGGCAAGCACGTGACCGGCGATGTGGGCGGCACCGCGTCAACGGAAGAATTCACCGACGCGGTGGTGCAGGCCATTCGGGGATAAACGTTCAGATCACTACTCGCGCGAACAAAAGACACAGAAGAGTTCCAGCCTGTGTCACACGTATGTCCGGTCGCTCAGTCCAGCGCTATTCGTACGGAATTTCAACCTCTAAAAAGCTCCCAGGTGTCGCTGCATTCACAGCCGCCAGAACCTTATGAACGTACCGGCGCAAAATGGGCCATTGCTGATTCCCGATGACCACGAACGCGATTCTCCGGTGTTTCAAATTTTGCTGGTAACGCATGTTTTTGTCAGTGGTTACCAAAACCTCGAAACCAGCCGCTTCCGCAGCGGCTATGAGTTCGCCGTTCCCAAGCCGGTCCCATCCGCGTTCAATCGCTTCCACGACCACGTGATTCTTAAGGGCATGGCGAAGTGGAGAAGGGGTACCGTTATCGAAGAGTATGAACATCGACCGCTTGAGCGGAGGGCTGTGCAGGCGGCGACGCGTCAAGGCTCCGCGCCGCAAACTCGATCACCGTCACGACTTGTTCATGCGACAAATGAAACCAATCCATAATCTCGTTAATCGAGGCGCCCACTTCGAGATTGTCGAATACGACGGATACAGGCGTCCTTGTACCCCGAAATACCCATGCACCGCTGCGCTTTTCGGGAACGCTCTCCACCGCGGGGCATTGTGACCAGTCAAGAGTTGCCACGTTCTTACCCTCAGTTAATCGTAGAGTTTACCGCCATTCTGTTTTGGTGTTATAGTCCCTTCTCACCCAAAAACGCAATCAAATCCACCACCCGGTTCGAATAACCCCACTCGTTGTCGTACCAGGACACCACCTTTGCCAAATTTCCATCCAGAACCTTCGTAAATTCCGCGTCCACAATCGAACTGTTCGCGTTGTGCAAGAGATCGCTCGAAACCACCGGATCTTCCGTATAAGCCAGAATGCCCTTCAGCGGACCTTCCGCGGCACTCTTCAGCGCGCCTCTCACAGCGTCTGTGCTTGCATCGTTCTTCAGAACAGCGACAAAGTCGACCACCGAAACATCTGGCGTAGGAACGCGCATCGAATACCCGTCCAGCTTGCCTTTGAGTTCAGGCAATACCAAGCCAATTGCTTTAGCCGCGCCCGTAGAGGTCGGAATCATGTTGAGCGCCGCTGCACGGGCGCGACGAAGATCCTTATGCGGAAAATCGAGCACATTCTGGTCGTTCGTGTAGCTGTGGACCGTCGTCATCGTGCCTTTCTCGATGCCGAATGAGTCATGCAGCACCTTTACAAGCGGAGCGAGACAGTTCGTCGTACAGGAAGCATTCGAAATGATGTTGTGCTTCGCGGGATCGTACATGCCTTCGTTCACACCCAGCACCACAGTTACGTCTTCGTTTTTCGCAGGAGCGGAGATGATTACTTTCTTTACAGAGCCGCGCAGGTGCTTCTTAGCGTCCTTCGCATCCGTAAAACGGCCCGTCGATTCCATCACAACCTGTACGCCCAAGCCCGGCCAGTCGATCTCGGCCGGATCCTTGATCGCGAAAATTTTGATCTTCTTGTCGGCAACGCGGATCGCATCCCCATCCGCCTGAATGTCCTCTTCCAAATGACCGAGTATCGAATCATATTTGAAAAGGTGCGCGAGCGTTTTCGTGTCCGTTAAATCGTTCGCCGCCACGAATTCAATTCCCGGATGGTGCAGCCCCGCCCGAACCACATTCCGCCCGATCCGGCCAAAGCCGTTTATTCCTACTCTGATTGCCATATGTCCTATTTTAGGGGCGATGAGAAAAACACTCGACTCAGGCGAGAAGATACTCGGAAAGGCGCCCGCGTTGTTTATCGCGGTGGCGGCAAAGGAGGCGCGGTCACACCCCCTACATTCGCGTAAGATTCCTGGATTTTCACCACTTTGCCTTCATTGAATCTCACAAACGTCATCTTGCCCGGCGGCTCGCCGTAAATCCAATCCTCGATTTCGTCACCGTCTTTATCGGTCTCCCGGCTCTTGCTGTGCGGTTTTCCCAACGCCAACAGTACCTGATCGCGGTCCATCCCCTCCACCGGCCGCTGTTCTTTGATCGCCTTTTTGATCGGCTCCGGAAGTTTGTCGACGTACTGTTCCGCTGCAGTGTGTTTTTCGAAATCGAAAATCGGCGCTAACATTTGCCGGATCTCGGCAGCTTTTAGGGATGGAACACTGCCGGGAAACACCAGCGCGATGTGCGAGCCGTTCACCGGTTGCCCGTTCTGATTGGTGTGGACCGGCGAGCTAGTGCCTCCCACACCGACCTGGACATGGTCATACCAGTGCCCGGACCGCGTACCGCCATTGATCTCGAGCAGAATCTTATTCGATTCGATTTCAACCCGCGTAATCTGGATCTCATCACCCAGCCGCGCCGCCGGACCGTTATCCTGCATCGCTCTCTGCCATGCCGCCTTATCGTATGTGCCGTCGCTATGAAAAACCAGCGGCTTCTTCGAATGCGGCAGTGAAATCTTAGAGGTCGCAAATTCAGCCGTAAGACCGCGCTCGATCTCCATTCGCTCGTCGAAACTCAGGTTATCGGCGCGCAGATTTGAAGAGATCGCGAAAACCAGAACTGCGGCCGCAAACCACGCTACAGCGGTTCGTTGAGCGTTTGCGCAATGGCCGCCTTTTGAGGCTGAATCGGCGCGCGCACCAGTGCTAAGAACAGGCCGATCACAAAAACCGTGGCCAAAAGACCGCCCTCCGGTCCGTAAGCGCCGCCGCTCCAGAGAGGCGTCAGATCCCATCTGTAGAAGTACCTCGTTACCTCGATTGTAAGCCCGCTCAAATTGACCCCGAATAAAGGCAGCACCGCGTTCCAGCCATAGTGCAGCCCAATCGGGAGCCATAAATCGTGGCTTCGCAGGAAAGAGTATCCAAGCAGGATTCCCCACAAGATCGTATTGAGAACTCCTAAAAACGTGGCATTTGGATTCGAGGAGTGCGCCAGACCAAAAATGACGCCCACCGGCAGAACCGTCGCAAACGGGCCTATTTTTTCCACCAGCAATTGGAAAGCATATCCTCGAAAAATCATCTCCTCACCGGTAGCTGCCACCAGGAGCGAAACAAGATAGAACACCAGAGTCGGCCAGGTGAACGAACCATTTTGCCGGACCACAATATGCCCCGTTCCCGCCAGCAACGGTGCAGCCAGCATCAACGCCGCAGCAATCGCGCTGAACACCACTCCGATCGCAAAATTCCATCCCGAACTCCGCCCGCTCCTCAGTCCTATGTCTGTCAACGGGCGGCGATCGAAGATGCGCATTGTGAGCAGATTCGCCACTAGCCCGGTGGCGCACAGCCCAACCGTGGCTGCAACCACCACACCGAAGACCCCCAGCATGAGCGGACTTATAAAAAGCAGTCCAATGACCACCGTCGCGACAAAGAAGGTCACGCGGATGACGATCCCGAGCCGGGTGTCAGGACCGGTCGTGCGCGTTGAAATGGCTGGCTGTACGACTATACTTTAATCCTAACTTTTAGCCGCAGAAAGACTCTCACCCGTTACCTCCCGTAGCCGATGAGACAGGTATGCAGGAACGCCGAACAGATACCAGGATGCTGTGCGCGGAATTGGTGGAAGTGATCTGGAAAGATCAATCTGGACGCGAGCGAAGGCGAATCGCCAACCTGGAGGACATCTCCCTCTGCGGCATCTGTCTCCAGGTCGAAAATCCCATGCAACCCGGCACCGAAGTGACCATGCGCTACGGAGATGGCAACCTCGTAGGAATCGTTCGTTATTGCGCCTTTCGGGATGAAGGCTACTTCCTCGGAATACAGTTCGAGGAGGGCTGCCAATGGTCCACCCAGCACTTCCGGCCTGAACACCTCCTGGACCCCCGCGAGCTTGTCGAGCAAGCCATGCGCCGCCATCACGCCGCTTCTGATTCCCCCGCCCTCTACTAATCTCCACCGCAGTAAAATTCATAGACGAAGCAAATAGCCGCCATCCGGGTGGCAGTGTCTTCCCGCCGAGGGCATGGGAAAGAACGACCAGCAACCTTCCGCGACCGGTGTCTACGCCGCCCTCCTTACGCCTAGACGACCCTACTCCACCGAAGCGGATTGCGCCATTCTGCTCGATTACTTAGATCTCATCACTCGCACCGGTGTTGATGGCGTTGTCCTCTTCGGATCTACGGGCGAGTTCGTGCATTTTGATACCGCCGAGCGGATGCGCCTCGCCATGCTCGCTATCCGCCGCAGCCGCGCCCCCGTTCTGGTCAATGTCTCGCACTCCACTCTCGCCGGCGCCATCGCTCTCGCCGAACATGCCATCACCGCCCGTGCCGCCGGCGTCCTGCTCATGCCGCCATACTTCTACCGTTACACCGACACCCAGATCTTCGAGTTCTATCGCCATTTTGTGAACTCCATCGGACGCGCTATCCCCGTTTATCTCTACAATCTGCCATTCTTCACAAATCCAATTTCCGCCGGCCTCGCCGAACGTCTCTTCGGACTGGGAGCGTTCGCCGGTATCAAGGATTCTAGCGGCGATTGGCAAATGTTTGAAGCGCTGCGTTCGTATAGAGCAGCCCGTCCGTTCAGCCTGCTCGTAGGGCACGAGTCTGTCTATCTTCGTGCAGCTCTCGCCGGCGCGGATGGAATCATTTCAGGTGTAGCAGCCGCCCTTCCGGAACTGCTCGTTGCGATGAACCGCGTAATTCGCTCCCCGGCCCCCGAACAAGCCCAGCGACTGAATATCCGCCTTCAGGAATTCGTCGCCTGGATTGAAAAATTTCCGGCAACCACCGCAATCCGGCGAGCTGCAATCGCCCGCGGCTGGAAACTCGATCACTTCGCTCTACCGCTCGACGAAAAAACATCTCAAGATCTGGCCGCCTTTGAGCGTTGGTTCCACAACTGGCTCCCATCAGTTCTGTCCGAGTGCGCCGCGGATGCACATGTGAGAGCGTAGGATAGTCGTGAAATGTCCGAGCGAACGCCTGCCCGTTCCATGACGCCCGAGGAATTCCGAAAGGCAGCACATGAGCATGCCGATTGGGTGGCTGAATACTTCCAGCACATCCGGGACTCGCCCGTCACGACGTTCCT
>JAFASD010000323.1 GCA_019244945.1 Acidobacteriaceae bacterium
TTGAGCGCGGCGGAAACAGCAGATTTATACGAGCGCGCTGAGGCAAATGGCGTTACGATCTGTCCAGATTTCAGCCAGCTCTTTCATCCATCGATGCAGCACGCCATGGCGTTGATTCAGAGCGGGCGACTTGGGCCTGTCATTCGCTGTGAAGCGAACCTGACGCTGGACGTGAATATAAGAGAGACGCGGGAAGCGCAGGGACTCCACTGGTCTTACCAGCTCCCATGCGGCATTTTTCACAACTACATTACGCATCCTTTGTATCTGGCGCTGCACTTCGTCGGCAGGCCAAAGCAGGTGCTGACCACACCCCGCTCGTTCGGGGCATTGCCACAGGGACTCACAGATCACCTCGAAATTTCGCTCGAGGGCGAACGGATCAGCGGTCGTGTCGTCGTATCGTTCGCGGCAAGCCGGGCCTATTACGTGAAGATCTTCTGCAAGAAGGGAACGATTTTCGTCGACTTCGAAAACGTAGTAACCGTCGTGCAACAGGATAGCCGGCTGCCCCGGGCGATCAACCGGGTAAGCGGGAATTTCCGGGCGGCTTATCAACTTTCGAAGGGCAGTATCGGAAACGTCATCTACACGCTACGCAAGAAGCTGGTTCCCTACCATGGATTGCGGACGTTGATCGAACAGTATTATGCAAGCTTGCGTGAGGGAAAGACGCCGCCCGTGTCGCGGGATCTGACGCTTGCAGTGGGTGAAGCAGAAGAGGCGATCCATTCCGCTGCCGGTAAAATCCATCTGGATTTGAGTTCTCGTCCTTCCCGCCAGGAAGATATCAGCCGGCCCGAAAAGCTGCTGGTCACTGGTGGAACGGGACATTTGGGCGTCGAGCTTGTCCGGCAGCTTGTACGTTCCGGTTATTACGTCCGAGCTCTTGTACGCCCGCTCAGCCGAATTGAAGATCTGGAGCGCCTAGGCGTGGAAATCGTCTATGGCGACATCCGGAACGATAATGCCGTGCGAGATGCGGCAAACCAAACGGACATAATCATTCACGTAGCCGCGGGCCTGCGCGGCAGCAGGAACTTCATCTTGGAGAGCTGTGTTCAAGGCATTCGGAACATTGTGGAAGCTGCCAAATCGAATCGTGTGAAGCGCGTCATATACGTGAGTTCGATGAGCGTCTATGATTTCAATTCGATTCCGAACGGAAGCACGGTTACGGAATTGAGTCCCTTGGAAGTTCATCCGGAGCTGCGCGGAGCAAGCTCCATGGCCAAACGGGAAGCCGAAGATATCGCGTTGGAGCAGATTGGACACGGCGATCCAGCCTGGACTATCCTGCGGCCCACCGGCTTTTTCGGCAACGGTCACAAATTGTCCATCACTCTTGGTGTCAGAATGGGGAGTTTCCTTATTTGCCTGGGTACCGGCAGCAAGCGGCTGAGATTGATTCACGTCGCCGACGTCTCCGATGCCATTATCAAGGTGATTGAAAATACCGGTACGGAAAACCGCGTATTCAATGTTGCACACCAAGATCGTCTCACTCTCGGGCGATATATAAAAAACTGCGTTCGAAAAAGCGGGCGCGTGCACGTGGTTTACATTCCTTATTGGGTTGCCTATCTGGGTTTGTTGGGAATTCGGGCGCTGCGCCGGATCACCGGTAAGGGTCCTTCCATGAATGTTCAACGGCTGCGATACCTTTACAGCAGCATTGAAGTCGATAGCCGTCCCTTACGCGAGGAGACGGCATGGCAATGCGCGGGAAGGCTTGAAGATCAATTGGCTGCCGAATTGAATCCTCGGCGCGATCTTCCAACCGGAACGGTCCAGACCCTGGTGTTGCAGCCTGAAAAATAGGTCGGGAAAGCATAAGTTGATTCCAATTCGCCTTAATTCAGAGGCTGGCAGCATACTGGTCGTGATCGCGCAAGGCTTGGGCGATGTCGTCATGAGCCTTCCGCTTCTGCGAGCGATCAGCAAGTGGGCTGAAGGCCGCTTTGTGGTCCGGGTGATATTCGAGTCGTCTCAACACGTCGACCTTATTCGAGAAGAAGGTCTGAACATTATTCCTTTCTGCTGTCCGTATCGACCAATATGGAAACAAGTCCTTAATCTCCGGAAAGTGTGGAAAGCGGGAGCGGATCTCGTCATCGGGGTCCCGGGAGTTTCGGCAGATAAGATTT
>JAFASD010000446.1 GCA_019244945.1 Acidobacteriaceae bacterium
TGCAACAGGTCTGCCGTGATGGTAGACAACTTTTTGTTTCTGCCCACTGGGTGCGTCTGTCCAAGCCTGATGAACAACCCGTGGTCATCGCCAGCCACGCCGATATTACGGCGCGCATGGGGGTGCAGCGCGAATTGGAGAAGACGCACGATCAATTGAAGCGCATGGCGGTCGAGCTGGAGCGATCAAACCAAGAATTGGAGCAGTTTGCGCGAATAGCCTCTCACGATTTGAGCGCTCCTATTACAAGCACGCGCTGGCTAGTCGATTTGCTTTCCACCCGGCATGCCAAGCAGCTCGATGAGGAGGGGCATAAGTATCTGAAGCAGATCTGTTTGGGGCTGGACCGGATGAACGATTTGGTCGAGGGTGTTTTGGCCCATGCGAAGGTTGGAACTGTTGTCATCGGATCTTCTGAAAGCACGGACGCGGGCCACGCATTGGCAAGCGCAATCGAAAATCTGCGGCGAGATATTGAGACATCCGGAGCCGTCATTACACAGGAAGATTTGCCGAATGTATGCGTTGAACCACGGGCATTGACGCAACTGTTCCAAAACCTGCTATCGAACGCGATCAAATACAGGCGCCCTGACGTTGCACCCGCGATCAAGGTGACTGCTGCGCGACAAGACTCCATGTGGGTGATGGCCGTCGAGGATAACGGCATGGGCATTGAGCCGGAATGGCTTGAACGGGTCTTTGAACCTCTGCAGCGGCGGCACGGAATGGAAATTGCGGGAAGCGGACTCGGTTTGGCCACATGCAAGAAGATCGTCACTAGGGCAGGCGGCCGGATCTGGGCGGAATCGCGCGTGGCCACGGGGTCTACTTTCTTCTTTACGCTTCCCGGACCAGATGCTCCAAGTGCTGATGGTGCTGTCCGTTCAGACGATCAGGAAACGCTGTCGAGCCGGTAGAGACAAATTGTTCAAGTGCCCGCCGCACGCGCTGAATGACTGTGTGCCAATTTCGATGGCTCGTTTGGCGGAAGAGGCGCATGGTTGGGTACCAGGGAGAATCGTCGCGATTCAGCATCCACCGCCAGTCGCATTCATAGGGGAGCAAGGTCCAGACCGGGCGCGCCATAGCTCCCGCCAAATGCGCGATCATCGTATCCACGCTTATAACCAGGTCGAGACCGTTGAGATTTTTCGCGGCTGCTAGAACGCAGGCGGACTCGTCATAGAGATCGATGATTTGTTTCGACCACGGCTCCAGTTGCGCGCGCTCGATCCCGCCCTGCAGAGTGAAAAATGAAGCTCCTGGAACTGTGAATAATTCAGCCATTTCCTGGAGCGGAACGGAACGCGCCGGATTGTAAACGCTCGAGGCCCAGACGATGCCCACTCGTATGGGGCGAGATCGCTCGTAAGGCCCGACCGGCGCATGCAGATACGGCACATGGTTCGGGATAGAATCCACGCTCGTTCTGAAAATACGCGGAAGCTCGATAATTTCGATTTGCTGATCCCAGTGCGGTTCCGGCTCGCCCCAGGTGATGACCTCATCCGCGAGACCTGATTGTTGAATCAATGATTTCAGCGTGGGCTGCGCCTCAATGATCAGCCTGCGGGCTTCTCCGCGAATGAGAGGGGCATACCGAAGGAATTGTATGCTGTCTCCCAGGCCGTGCAGACACCGGATGAGCACGGTGCGGCCATGCACGGGGCGGCCATCCCAGAAGCGATGTGGATCCGGTTTCCCGCGGTTGCTAATGGCATCGCTTTCCCGCCAGGCCGATTCAAAATCGCCGCAGAGCATGTAGCAGGTCCATCGCCCGGCGGCGCACGAATCGGGGTCGCATCCGGCCCGTTCGGCAAGGCGGAACAGCCGCAGCGCTTCACGAATGCGCATAGAAGCGAGCTGTTCTTCGGCGCGAATCAACAGACGTTCATCGGGCACTATTCATAACGTAGCCTGCGCCCCTGCAAACTAGAAAGATGACGTGGCTATTGTGGGCATTGCTTTCGGCGGTCTTCGCTGCGGCAACAGCCATTCTGGCGAAGCTCGGGGTGGAGAGCGTGGACGCGAACTTCGCTACTGCGGTCCGAACAACGGTGGTGGTTGCGTTCACCTGGCTGGTGGCATACATCGCGCGGCAGCCGTCGACTTTTCGGGTTCCATCGAGCAAGACATGGATTTTTCTGGGGCTCTCGGGGATGGCCACATGCCTATCGTGGTTGTGCTACTTCCGCGCACTGCAGGCCGGTCCCGCTTCGCGAGTTGCTCCGATCGATAAACTCAGCGTCGTCTTGGTTATTTTGTTTGCCGCGCTGTTTCTGGGCGAAAAACTTACCTGGGGCAAGACTCTCGGCGGCGTTCTCATTGCGGCGGGCGCCATCGCGATCGCGTTAGATTCCGCTCCCTGAGAGTCGGGGCTCTGTGGAACTCCGGGAATGTCTTCCTTTGTCGAAAATTAGGGGCAGGATCACGGCGGAGGGATAACCCTTCTCATGAAACACCGTCTGCCGGGCTTTGGTCATTTTGGTTTCGTCACCGTTCGGCCGCGATGAATTCAGATTACGATCGAAACGCGGGAAATTGCTGCTGGAGACTTCTATGCGAATGCGGTGCCCGGCCGGAAACACATAACTGGTCACGCCGGCATCAATGCTGATCTGATAAGCAGTGTTCCGCTTTACGAATACCGGCTTATCCAGCGAGAGCCGGTAGCGCAAGCGCTGAATGCCGTCGGTGACGAGCAAAGGTTGTCCGTTCCGCTGCACATCGACAAGCTTTGCCGTGAAATCAGTGTCATTGACCGAGGTCGCGATATAAAGGACGGCGCGCACCGGCCCGGTCACTTCCAGATTTTCCGGCAGCGGCGCAGAGGTATATACAAGGACATCCTGGCGAAGTTCTACAGGTGTCTGATCGAGTGGTCCGGGCGGCAGAAGCTTCGCGTCACAACAAAGCGCGCCGCCAATGGTCGGCGCCGGATCTTTTGGATCATAGGTGAATGCATCCGGTTCGGCCTTTTCCCACACAGGTTCCCAGCGCAGCTCACCGTCTCCTGAAAGGGAGTTCGCGTGTCCGCTGCTGGTCAAATAAAGGGGCGTGTAGTGGGTGCGCAGCAAAGGCCATTCATGCTCCTCGCGCCAGACGTTTGGCCCCATCACAAAGATGTGGAGCAGGGAAGTCGGCGGGCCGCTCGGCGCTGAACCCGGAGTTTTCTTGAGCCAGCGGTCAAACCAATCCGCTTGCTTCGACCGTATGCCGGTGATTGCTTGGGATCCGAAGTCGCGCGTGGGGAACTTCGATGCTGAGCTATGTGCCGAGGGTCCAATCCAGGTCTCGATGGTTCCGTGCCCTCGCGAAAGCTGCGAGAAGGCATCCAGATCGCTTTCGGCATAGTTATCGAACCAGCCGCCGAACGACTGTACCGGTATGTTGACGCTCCCGAGATGCTCTCGGATGCTCAAACTTTTCCAGTACTGGTCGTAAGAAGGATGGTCGATTGCCGTTCTCCAACGAGGCAATATCACGCCCGTAGCCGCGAGATCTGCGGTACGAAGGGGCAGATGTCTGATGTATGTGTCGAAAAGCGGCCGGACCTGTGGAGGTGGGATAAGGTTTTGGACAAGCCAGCGCAGGCGATGCGCGGCCTGCAGAGCGCCGCCAGTCGAATAGAACCTGTCCAGGTACTCGTCGTCACCTGAATTCATGGCGGAAATGGCCGCCAGGTGCGGATTGTCTTCGATGGCTGCCCACCAATTGGCGATTCCGAGATACGAACTTCCCGCCATGGCGACGCGGCCGTTCGACCAGGCTTGTCGGGCGATCCAGTTGATGGTGTCGTATCCGTCAGGTCCTTCCTGGCTTGCAGGCCCGAAATTTCCCTTTGAGGCATAGCGACCCCGCACGTCCTCAATCAGCACCGCATAGCCACGGTTGACAAAGAAAAGATAGCTGCTCACCGAAGGCGCTTTGCGGTTGTAGGGGGTCCGAACCAGTACTGTGGGCCAGCGGCCGTCGCGGCGAGGGAGAAACACATCGGCTGCGAGATAAACACCATCACGCATGGGGATGGCCACCCCGAGTTGCTCTTGCATTGACGCGGAGCGAGGGCTGCTCGTCGCCGATTGTCCGGCTGCCAAGGTGGAAAGCAGGAGTGCAAGCGCCAGCATTCGAGGGCGGATCGCGCTCCAGTT
>JAFASD010000452.1 GCA_019244945.1 Acidobacteriaceae bacterium
GAGAAACGCTCGGATTAGCGGGAGAGGATTTCTTTGTAGGGATCGAGGACCAATTTTTTCGGCTGCATCGGCAGGTCGACATCCAATTCTCTGGATGCGTTTCCGGCGACTGGCAACTGGCCCAGACGAGTCATGCCTTTGCCCATATCGGCGAAGACCGGAACCAGCATTTTGAACCGGTTGTCGACGAGGCTTTGGGTGATGCTCAAATGCAGCTTGGTTTTGCCTCCGGCGGCAGGTGAAAGTTGGTATGCGAACTCATAATGTGGAACTTGGGTGCCGTATACCCATTCGGCGAAAAACCAATCGAGCTTGTGATTACCATCTAAATCCATCGCCTTAGACATATGTTTTTCGGCCACGGCTTTGAAGGATTCCGTCGAAGCAGGAGTATCTTTGTAAGTTTCGACAAAGTCATGCATCATGTCGATGAAAGCCTTGTCGTGATCCTGATTGGTATACATGATGGATCTGAGCATACCCAAAACATAAGCGCCTTTGGGATAAGTTACTTCGGAGTAGGCGTTCTGTGTGCGCGGGGAGATCAGACGGAGACCCAGCCACAGAGGACCCGCGTCGTTTGGCGCAATTCCGAATTGGTTTTTCTCCAGGATGCGGTGGTGCAGGCGCTGCCAGAATTCGGCATAGTCCTTCTGCCAATTCGGACCCGTTGCCTGCTGGAGGAAAAGCGCTGCCGAAGACTCGGCGAAGCCTTCGGAAAGCCACTCATCGTGGTAAGAGGCCCAGTTCACCGCGTGGCCCCACCACTGATGAGCGACTTCGTGCGGGGTCACTTCCTGGATGAAAGCGGTGAGCTTGTTATCGATGCGGCCCAGCAGCATCCATCGCTGGGTGGAATCGATGTAGGCGGAAATGGGAAGATACACGAGATTGGGCCAGGATTGCCCAAAATTGAAATCCGGCTGCTCCGTGATAGAGATATGGTCGAAGGGACTGTGGCCGAAGAAGTATGTGCAGACCTGCAATTGGGCGCGCGTCTGCTCGAGCGCATACTTGGTCATTGATTTGGGGGCCATAGCGGCGAGCGCCGACTGACCGCGTAACATGTCCGGCAGCTCGGAGAGGTAATAGCCTTCGATGCGATAGTTCGTAACGGCGTCAGGCAGCTCCGCTTTGTTGTAAGCACCATAATTAAATCCGGCAATGACGACGGGCTTCGGAGTTACCCAGTGGCTGGCAGCAAAGTTATCTTCCGTCCATTCCTTGTCCAAGGTCCCGATGCTGATGAGTCTGTATTTCTTTGGATAACGGTAAGTCAGGTCATAACTGCTGCGCTCGCCGAAACCATTTAAGTTGGGATACCATGCTTCGCGGGCCTGCACGTAGAAACTGCCGATGCCGGCCTTGTAAATGACGTGATCGCCGGCATATTCAATAGTGATGGAGGAAAGAGTTCCGATACTGACGGGTGCAGGCAAGATGACATAGAGCGAGCCATCCGCTTTTCGGCTCTCTTGAATGAAGTAAAGATCTTTTCCCTGCTGATCGGCCACGCGGGTGACACGCAGATTCGGCAGCATTTGAAACTTCAGAACGCGCTCGCCTTCTATGAGGGGTTCGAAATTGACGGTGGCGACGCTCGTCAGATGATCGTTGTTGCCGAGGACGGTCTCTAATTTATAGCTTTTGGCGGCTACGAAGCGGCGTTCTTCGAGCGAACTGGCGGTGCCGCTTGCGTATTCGGGGCGGCGATGCGCGAGATACCAGACGCCATCTTCCATACCTTCGGGATCGAAGTTCACCAATCCAGCTTCTTCCGGTGAGTTCAGGGCGGGAATTGCTCCGCCTCTGGGCCTGACATAGAAGCGTAGATCTTTATGTTTGACGCCGCGGATATACGCGCTGAAGAAACCTGCACGGTTTGAATTGTAGATGCAGGCCAGGATATCGGCGTCGACGTTATCCATGGCCGAGCCGGTTAGTAACTGCTCGGAAAAGCTGAGTGGAATTTCGCGGCGCTGGCGAACTTTTTGCTGCCATTCCGCGAAGGCAGAGGCGGCTGCGCGGGAGGTTTCTGTTTCGCTCTTGAAGGCTTGCAAGAAGTTTCGGTCCGATCCGTCAGTGAAGCGGAACACGATTTCTGTGAAATCTTCATTCAGTTGTTCCGCCTTTATGCGGCGGTATAAGTCATTGCTGTCGATGGTGGTCTCGGGCTTCAGAATGAAGTTTCCCTGGCCCACAAAAATTGCGCCTGTGACTTTGCCTTGAACGGGCGCCAGAAAGGTGAGAGTGCCTTGCTTGAAAGCAAAGGTTGCGACATCGTACTTAAAATTGAACTCTTGCACGTTAAAGCTGGTTCCGAGTCCGATGTGCCGGAGTTGCTGATAGACCGGATCGGAATTCGCAAACTGCGCGGCTCGCCCTTTCACGGTGATCTCCTGGCGCGCAGTGGCGATAGAAAGCTGAATTTCTAACTGAAGCGGATTCGCTGCGGCTTCGAGCGGCCTCACATATGGTTCAAATCCGTCGTGAGTGATGTGCAGGGAGTAAGTGCCGGGTTTCAAATCGATGGGACCGAAGTGGCCTTGCGCGTCGGATGTGAAGGCGAGGGGCTGAGGCAAGGCGGCGCCGCTGATTTCGATGCGGGCGTTCTCGACTGGCGCGCCCGAAGGATCCTTGACGATTCCGGCAATGGATGCTGCGTTGGATTGCAGCGGAAGGAAAGCGAGCGCAGGCAATAACAGCGCTTTTAAAAGCCAGGATAGAAAAATGTTGGATGGGCGCATAGTGTTGGCGTGCAAAGGCTGCTATTTTCGCTTATTATCGGATTGCCATGAACAAATGTATTACGGTTGCGCTGCTGATTGCCACAGCGGCGCTCGCACAGCAAACACACGAACAATATGAACCCGCGAATACGGTGGGGGCCGGCCAGAAGCTGCTTGCTCAATTTGCCGGCGACTGGGATGTGGTCAAGAGCTTTTTTCCGAGGAACGGAAAGCCGATTGTGACGAAGGGTGAGTGTAAGCAGTACATGATTCAGGACGGCAAGTTTCTACAGTCCGACTTCACTTTCTTCAATAATGACGGAACGAAGAGCACGGGAACTGGGATTTCCGGTTTCGATTCCAAGACGAATCGCTTCACCACGGTGTGGTTTGATTCGCGGCAGACGACGATGTCGATTCGGCAGAGCGATGGCACTTTTGACGGCAAAAATATTGTGCTGTGGACTACGGCACTCGAACCGGACCGTCCGGGGCGTAAGACGGTGGCACGCGCGCATTTAGAGGAAGACGGCCGACTGCTCCTGCATCGTCATTTCTTAATTGATGACAAAGGAGAGGAGCGGATGATGATCGAGCTGCGGATGACGCGGAAGTAGTTTCCCGCGGGTGTTATGGGCTCGCTTTTATAAATACGACCTGAGTTTTGTCCGGCGAAAGCGAGGGCTGGCCGCAGTTCACGGTATCGCAATGGGAGATATTTTGCGGATCGTGATCGTCGATTTTCAGAAAGACATTGGCGATTTCGATCGAGCCGGATAAGGCTTGGAAGTTTTCGCGTTTCACATATAGGATGGAAGTGCCATATTCGCGCTGCCAGCCCTGTAAGTGCTCGAGCATCTGGCGGTCCTGGCTGGCGTTTGGGTCGTATGGCAATGGGCTGATCTCGCCCGTGGTGATCGACAATTGTGCGGGTACAGGAGTGCCCTGTCCGGGTTGTTGGAGGACGAGGATTTCTGACGTGTCATCGAGGCAGAAGCCGATC
>JAFASD010000326.1 GCA_019244945.1 Acidobacteriaceae bacterium
TCCCGCTGTATCTTGCGCGCACTGTTCTGGAGCGGCGTGGAGATCCGCCAAGGCTGAGATGAAGGCAGGGTCATCTCGGCAGCACGGTCTTCTCCCAGTGCCGCCCGCTTGGTTGCTTCTGATCGCCAGTGCAGCTCTGTATCTAACCTTCCTGACACGCACTTTTTATTGGGATGGCGTTTTATTTGCGTTGGATATAGAAGCAGTGCATCAGGGCACGATGGCGCCCGCTGTGTTGTTTCATCCCAACCATCTTCTGTATTCCGCGTTTGGATCTGTGCTCTATTCGGCAGTTCTTGCGTTGCGGCTCAACGTGAGGGCTTTGACTGTTCTGCAGATCTTCAACGTTTTATTGAGCGTGCTCACCGGGTATCTTGTTTACCTGCTTTCCAGGCGCCTCACTCAAAGCGGGGCGATCGCAATCTTCTGTTGGCTGCTGTTTGCGTCGGGTGCAACCTGGTGGAAATTTTCGACGGATGCCGATAGCTACATCATTTCTGTTTTGCTTCTCGTTTTAGTTGCGTGGTTCCTGCTCGAGATGCCGGAACATATACTTGCGGCCGCCGGCTGTCACATCGCCGCTATGTTGTTTCACGAGCTTGCGATTTTTACATACGTTCCGGTAATCACGATCATTGCGCTCGATTCGCAGAGATCGGTTGCTCGAAGATTCTGGATGTCTGTCGCCTATCTGGCCGGGACTGGTAGCGCTGTTGGTGCAGTTTATCTGCTCTGCTACACACAGGTGGACCGGACCGCATTCCCTTCGCTGTTTCGATGGATCACCAGTTATGCGTCTGATTCAGGATTTACTCATTCCCTAGGCCAGATCGTGGGCTCGTATCTGACTAGCTACGTAAAGCTCTTCCTCGGGGGAAGACTTGGCTTCATAGGGGATTACTTTTCCGTCGCGATTTGCCTTTCGCTGCTGGCATGTGTCTCTGCTCTCGTATGGGCGATCATTCTGTTTCGTGGGCGGCCCCAGCTCGACGCGAGCGTGCGCATAAATCGCAATGCAGTCATTTTCTTGTGGGTGTGGCTGATCTCGTACGCCATTTTTCTCGCATCCTGGGATCCGGGCAGCGCTTTTCACAAACTGTTTGTTTGGCCGCCGATTGCTTTGCTGATCGGAGTCTACCTTGCGCAAAGGGATGCTCTTCTCGCGCGCGCAAAGGCGTTTGTCGCCATCGCGGTGGCGATTGCCGGTTGGAACTTTGCGGCGTTCATCTATCCTCATTCCCATGCCAGCGCGGATCCGGTTTTGACGCTTGCTCAGACCATTGATAAGGAATTGCCTAAGACAGCGACGGTTTATTTTCGAGTGCTCGATCCGGACGACTGGTATTTGGAATACTTTGCGCCGGGGCGCTTCTGGTCACCCATACAAACCCAGGGAGGGCGGGCTTACATAGGATTCACAAATTCTCCGGCGGGACCAGTTTGCTTCGAGACTACGGCGCTTGCTTTGCTCGAAAACGCGCCCGAGTTTCACAGCGATATTGATCCGAATCGCCGCTGGGATCTGGTCAACAGCAAACACAACGTGCGATTGGAATGCTTGAAAGAAAGACGATGGCGGCTTACACGTCCAGGTTTCGGACGTCCAGCGCATTCTCCTCAATAAATTTGCGCCGACTCTCGACATCCTCGCCCATCAGGGTTGAAAAAACCGGCTCGGTTTCGAAGAAATCTTTGAGATCAATTTGCAAGAGCGTGCGGGTCTCCGCGTTCATGGTTGTGGACCAAAGCTGTTCCGCATTCATCTCGCCCAAGCCCTTGTAGCGTTGGACATTCACTTCGCGGGTGCCTTCGTTTTTGACGGTGCTCAGCAAATCCCGCCAGTTGGCCATTGCGTTTCGTTGAGAATCTTTGAGAATCGTGAATGGTGGTTTGTTCAATCGCGCAACTTGCTTGATGAGTGACCGGAGCCGGCGAAATTCCGGCAAGGACATGAACTCGGTATTGATGTAGCGCGTGGCGTTGGTCGGATCCTTATAGCCAATCATCCAAGCAGAGTGTTCTTCCTCCCGTTCGACGGTGACTTCCAGCTTGGCTTGTCTCAGCCGCTCGGCGATGGCTCTGACACTCTGCTCGTTTTGCAGGTCGCTTTTCGCATCGATGGGAAGTGCGACATCAGAGAGCACTTCGACGACGCGGGCGTCGCGCACGCGGCGTTCCAGGCGGCGCCAGATCTGGGCTAGCTCGTCGAGCGACATGAGAAAATTTCGCAGCTCGGCGCCTTCGATTTTGGCTGGAGGGGCGCCATCGTTAGTGGCGAGCTCGACTGCGAGATTTTCCGTAGCGCGACGCAGAATCTCGCGAGTGAATTCTTTGTCGTCTTTGATGTATTTCTCGCTTTTGCCCTTCTTAATACGGTAGAGCGGCGGCTGGGCGACGAAGACTTTGCCCCGCGTGATGAGCTCCTGCATGTGGCGGAAGAAGAACGTAAGGAGCAATGTGCGGATATGCGATCCGTCGACATCGGCGTCGGTCATGATGATGATCTTGCCGTAACGGAGCTTGGCCAGCTCGAAATCTTCGCCTTTGCCGATTCCGGTCCCGATGGCCGTGATCATGTTGCGAATTTCTTCGTGCCCGAGCATTTTGTCGTAGCGGGCTTTTTCGACATTCAGGATCTTGCCCTTGAGCGGAAGAATGGCTTGATAGCGGCGGTCGCGTCCGGATTTCGCTGTTCCGCCGGCGGACTCACCCTCTACCAGGAAAAGTTCGCACCGCTCGGGATCGCGCTCTTGGCAATCGTAGAGCTTTCCGGGCAGGCCTCCGGAATCCAAGGCTCCCTTGCGGCGCGTCAGATCCCGAGCTTTCCGAGCCGCTTCTCTTGCGCGTGACGCATCGATGGCCTTCGTGACGATCTTTTTCATGACGGCCGGGTTCTTATCGAAGAATTCGCCGAGTTTCTCGTTGACGAACTGGACGACGTGGCCTTGAATATCAGAATTCAGTTTGCCCTTGGTCTGGCCTTCGAACTGGGGCTGCGGCAGCTTGACACTGATTACCGCCGTGAGCCCTTCGCGCACGTCGTCGCCGGTGAGGTTTTCTTTTTGGTCCTTGAACAGGCCGCTTTGCTGCGCCGCCGCGTTAATGGTCCGAGTCAGCGCGCTTCGGAAACCGCTAAGATGCGAACCCCCATCGACGGTGTTGATGTTATTGGCGAAGCTAAACACATTCTCCGAATAGGAATCGTTGTACTGGAGCGCCACCTCCATGGTGAGCTTTCCATTCGGCACGTCGCGGTCTCCTTCGAAGTGAATGGGCCTGTCGTGCAAGACTGCTTTTCCGCGATTGAGGTGTTTTATGAACTCTGCGATGCCACCGCTGTAATAGAACTCTTCGGAGCGAATATCCTCGCCTCGCTCATCGGTGAGCGTGATTTTGAGTCCTTTGTTGAGAAAGGCTAATTGCCGCAGCCGTTGGGCCAGGGTGTCGAAATTAAACTCGATCGCATCCATGATGGTCGAATCGGGTTTAAAGGTGATCTTGGTGCCGGTTTTGTTGGATTTGCCGGTCTGCGCCAGTGGGGCTTTGGGAATTCCGCGCTCATAATCCTGCTCCCAGGTTCCTTTCTTGCGCCAGACCTCGAGATGGAGGGTTTCAGAAAGTGCATTGACGCAACTTACGCCGACTCCGTGAAGACCACCAGACACCTTATACGTATTGGAATCGAATTTGCCACCCGCGTGAAGCTTGGTTAGAACCACTTGCGCGGCCGATACACCTTCTTCTTCGTGTATGTCGACTGGAATGCCGCGGCCGTTATCGACCACGGTGACTGAGTTATCGATGTGGATGGTGACACCCACTTCGGTGCAATATCCGGCTAAGGCTTCGTCGACCGAATTATCCACGACTTCATAGACCAGGTGATGCAGACCCATCTCGCCGGTCGAACCGATATACATTGCAGGGCGAAGCCGAACGGCCTCGAGACCTTCAAGGACTTTGATACTGCTGGAATCGTAGTTTTCGTTTTGAGCCACTGTCGTCGCCATACTTTCAAGCGTCAAGAACGCCACAACAACAAACACGAAGCGTACGCGGTTGTTTGTAGCGTGTTCAAGCCTTTCTATTCGTCTCGCACTCTACAGGTGCGTGTTTTTTCGGATCAGATTCGCATCGGCATCACGACATAGCGATAGATCGTGTCAGCCGCGTCTGCGCCTGTTTCAGCGCGGCGCGGTTGCAGTTCGCCGGCGCTGTTGGAATCTTTGAAGTGAAACTCCACTTCGCTCGCCTCAACGGAACGCAAGAAATCGAGCAGATATTGCGCGTTGAAGCCAATCTCGACATCTGGGCCGCTATATTCCACCGGTATAGTTTCTTCGCTCTCGCCGGTTTCCGAAATCGAGGAATGCACTTTCAGTTCTCCATCCACCATCTGGAGCCGGATTGCCCGCGAGCGTTCATCGGCGAACTGAGCGACACGTTCGATTGCCGACCTCAGTTCATCCCGTTGGATAACGAGCGTGTGCGGATGCTCCTTGGGCAGCACACGTTCGTAGTCCGGAAAGTTTCCGGTCAGCTTGCGGCTGAGCAGCAGGCGTTTATCAATGCGGAAGAACAGGTGGTTCTCGTTTCCGGAGAACTCGATCTGCTTGCTCGAATCATCGCTCGCCAGTTTTTGAATCTCATTCATGGCCTTCTTGGGCAACAAGGCCCGATAGGAATTTTCCAGACCCGGCAAATCCACTTGTTTTTGGATTAAGGCTAAGCGATGGCCGTCGGTAGAAACCATGACTATCCCGTTTTCTTTGAGAATCAGCAGCGCGCCATTTAGAGTGAAGCGAGATTCCTCGGCGGAGATGGCGAAGATCGTGCTCGAGATCATCTGAGACAAAACACTCAGAGGGATTTCGGCTAAAGTTTCGGGCATCTGCGGCAGCTCCGGGAAGCTCTCGCGAGACATGCCGGCGATTCGGGTTCGCGAACGGCCGCAAATGAAACTGGCCCACTGATTCTCCGCGAGTTTTACCTGAAGATCGGCATCCGGGAGAAGTCGCACATAATCGAGCAATCGGCGGGCGGGAATGGTGCCCGCGCCCTCTTTCTTGATCCGGGCGGGACAGGCGCAACGGATTCCGAGTTCCAGGTCGGTTGCCGTGAGCCAAACCTGATCCTGATCATGGTCGGTTTCGACCAGGATGTTTGAAAGGATTGGAATGGTAGTTTTTCGCTCTACGACGCCCTGGGTGAGGGCCAGTTCCCTTACCAAATCGGACTTGCTAACAGAGAATTCCATAGCGGCTGTTGTTCAGAGCTCCTTGCTGTATCTCAGGGATTTCTCTACTCCTATTCGGATATTTCTTGGTACTAGAAGAAGAACCGTATTAGTAGGGGCTGTGGAAATGTTGAATTCCTTCTAAATTATAGCAAAAACTAGCCCTTGCATCCACTCAAGCCTGTGGATTTCAGGTGGGGAGATTTGAGAATGGGCACCGGCGCGAGGACGGCGGCGATTGTCCACCGGAGTTGTAATGAGCCAGCTTTTGAAAAGGCCATAAGTCTACTGGAGTGAATCCATTAGCGAGTGAATAAGATTGTTCAAATCCTCATCACGCTGGCGGAGGGCGTCGATTTTCTGGATGGAGTGAAGAACAGTAGTGTGGTGTTTGCCGCCAAAATATCGGCCTATTTCGGGCAAAGAAGCTCGGGTCAGTTCCTTGACCAAGTACATTGCGATCTGACGCGGATAGGCGATTTGGCGAGTATTGCTTTTCATCTTCAACTGACCGGGCTGGAGATTGAAGCGATCTGCGACGGCCCGAACGATGGATTCAACCGATATCTTGCGATTAGCGCTCGCATTCAGGTGCTTCAACGCTTGATGGGCCATGGGAAGGCTGATCGGTTGGCCGGAAATAGAAGAGACTGCGATCAGGCGGGTCAGCGCGCCCTCGAGCTCTCGAACGTTAGATTTGGTTTTCGTTGCGATGAAGATGCGAACGTCCTGGGGCAACGCGACGCCCTCGGATTCGGCCTTCTTGTCGAGAATGGCCATTTTGGTTTCGAGATCGGGAGGTTGGACGTCGACCATTAGTCCCCATTCAAAACGTGAGCGAAGCCGTTCTACGAGTCCGGGTAATTGGCTGGGCGCCGAGTCGCTCGAGATAACGATCTGCTTTTGGTGGTCGTAAAGCTCGTTGAAGGTGTGAAAGAACTCCTCTTGGGTTCGTTCTTTGCCGGCGATGACCTGGATGTCGTCGACCAAAAGGACATCGGCGGAGCGGTAATGGCGATGGAAGAGCGACATGCGGTCGAGCTTAATGGATGTAATCATCTCGTTCATGAAGCGCTCGCTCGACGTATACACGACGTTAAGGCCGGCAAAACTATCCAGCAGGGTTCGTCCGATTGCGTGCATGAGATGAGTCTTGCCGATTCCGACACCGCCGTAGACGAATAGAGGGTTATAGCTCCGGGAGGGCATTCTGGCGACTGCTTGGGCGGCGGCGTGTGCCAACTGATTCGAGGAGCCGACTACGTAGGTTTCGAAGGTAAGGCGGGGGTTCAGCCAGGTGGCGGTGTTCTCAAATAGCGGCTCCGCCGGAACGGAATGCCCATTACCGGCGGAATCCATCGCGGCGCGCTTATCTGCGGGAGAGGAAGAAGAGGCGCCGGTCCGA
>JAFASD010000548.1 GCA_019244945.1 Acidobacteriaceae bacterium
TGGGCAACGGCCGGATGACCGATGACGAATATCGCACGCACATGACACTCTGGTCCCTGCTCGCAGCGCCCTTGCTTGCGGGCAACGATCTTGCGCGTATGTCGAAAAGTACCCTCGACATCTTGACCAATAAAGAGATCATCGCGATTGATCAGGATGCCGCCGCACATCCGGTTAAACGGAACGTCATCGAGGAAGGAAAAACCGAAATTTGGACGCGCGAATTGGAGGATGGATCAACTGCCGTCGCGCTTTTCAATCGTGGAGAGCAACAGGCATCGATCACGGTCGAGTGGTCCAAGCTTGGTGCGAGCGCGCCGGCTTCAGGCCGCGACCTCTGGGCGCACAAGGATGTCGCGTTCTCCGGCCAAAGCTATACGGCCACCGTCCCGAAGCACGGCGTAAGCGCTTTTCGGCTTCCGAAGAGTTGAAACCGACGCGCGGCCGCTACTTCTTTTTCTTTGGCTTCTTGGTTTCTTTCTTGCGGTCCATCCCTTTAGCCATGTAAGTTGCCTCCTTCGTCCCACATTATCGCGTTTAGAAGGGTGACCGCAAATGCAAATGCGGGTGAGCGCTGACTCACGAAACCATCTGCTTCGGAGTCCCGAGTTCCTGGTGCAGCCATTCGACCATTTTGCTTTTGTAGGCAGCCGAAAGGCGCGGAGATGATTCCCACCATCGGATCCCATGGCCGCCGCCTTCAACCGGATAGACTTCGCAGCTCGCGCCGGCTTTTTTCATTCGCTCGCACATTTCACGCGATTGTTGAAATGGAACCAGAGGATCGGCAGTGCCATGAATGAAGAGAAAAGGCGGCATGTCGCGGCGAACATTTTCGATCGGAGAGAATTGCGCCAGTCCAGCCAGAATGAGGGTTTCCCAAGGCGTTCCCTGAACCGAGTTTCGAATTCGAGACGGCACGTAATTTGAAGTCTTGAGCAAAGTGACGAGATCGCTTGGCGCGTACAGTGCCACCACGGCCTTCACCGATTCGCTCGCGTCGGCGCGAAGAGCTGCCATTGCTGCTAACTGGCCACCCGCCGATTCTCCGAGCAATGCAATGCGATCAGGATCGACGTGATACTCAGCGGCATGCGATTTGACAAACCGAACCGCTTGCTGAACATCGTTGATTGCCCCTCCGAATTGCGTCACGTCGGTCGCGAACCGATAGCTGATCGAAAACCACGCAAACCCGGCATCGGCTAAAGGTTTGAACAACGGCTCGACATCGATCCGCCGATCACCCATCACCCAAGCGCCGCCATGCACGATGATGACCGCCGGAGCGCTCCTGACACCTTCCGGGATAGACGCATCCATTCGGAGACTCACGTCATTGACACGGCCGTATTCAATGTCCCTGACGAGCCTATCCTGCCGGGCGTACGCAGAGGAAGCCGTGAACACGCTAGCCATGATCAGAAAAGCGGGAAGAGACAGGGCCCTTCGGCGGGCAGACATTCTATTACTTCTGATGTTCGGCGCGGAACCGAGGTTGCCGCTAAGAATTCCCGACGAAATTCGTCATCACTGCCTTCCGCAGTAGATCCGGCGGCAGAAGTCCTTGCGAAAGAATAAAATCGTGAAACTTTTGAACATCGAATTTTGCGCCAACCGCCTTCTCGGCCTCTGATCGGATTTCTCGCAGACGGGTATAACCGTCGAAATAGGAAACCGCTTGGCCCGGCATCCGAAAAGTAAAGCGGTCCACTTCTTCAGTAGCAAACGCCTCCGACAGAACAACGTCATTCTCGAGAAGCTGTTTGGCCTGATCCGGAGTGACTTTCCCCTGCTGCAGCTCAGGATCGAGGAACGCGCGCGCAGCCCGCAGAAGGCGCAGCTGAAGAGAAATGAGCTTGCCATCGTCCGGCATATAGGGAAGCATGAACCACTCGGAGTAAAGTCCCCAGCCTTCTACGTTGGTGCTGTTGAAAGCAAAGATAGCGCGCGCCTCGGAGACGCCGCGCTCCACCATGGCGGCGAATTGTAGCTCGTGACCGGGACGCGCTTCGTGCGCCGTCAGCGTCCAAGACGCCGCGGAAAAAGTGAAATCGTCATATTTCAGCGGCTTCCCGTTGGCGCCCGTTGTGCCGCCGGGGAGAACAAATTGCCCACGCTCCCCGTGATTATTGATCAGCGGCGGCGGCGTCATATGCGGAGCGGGTTGCTGTGCCGTCTCCGCTGCTGAAGCCAGGCGGATAATGCAAGGGCGGTCAGGCAAGGTGACCAGGTGCTCACGGCGGATGATCGCTTCGATTTGAGCCAGGCGGTCATGGTAAAGAGGCATGACATCATCGGCCTTGATCTGCTCTTTCTTGAGCGCTTTCACAACCTCCCGGTAATCGGAGGACGGCAAGTTGCGCTCTTTCGCCACTCTCGTCGCGACGCCTTGCATCTCCGATTGAATTTCCGTGAACGCTTGGTGGGCTAGACGCGTCAGCTCATCCGGCGTGTAATCTACTCCCGCATTCGTCAGGTTTATCGCGTACAACTCGGGAGGCAGGCGAAAATCCACGCGCGCCTTCGGCAGAACTTCTTTTCGAACAAATTGCTGATACTCCGCAAGTTGGTCTTTCAGTTTCGCGTAAGCATCCTGGTAATCCGTCATTTTGTATTTCTCGAGCAGCAGGCCGATGCCGCTGCTATAGGAATCCATCGTGGTAAGGTCGTTTTCCACTTCGGCCTTCGATGGTCCCAGCAGTCCTGGCGTATTCAGCTTTTCGCGCCAGAGCTTCTCCGCGAGAACGGTAGTCGGCGTATAACCTGATTCGATTCCCGTATAGCGGCGCAGACGCACTAACGAAGCTTTGCGGCGCTCGGGAGCTATTTGATCGTCCAGCAAACTATGCATGCCGAAAAAGATGGTTTGCCCGACATTGTCGTAAGGAAGCAGGTGATGTTCATACGCTTCCGACGCCCGAATATTACGTTGAGCCGCGTTGATCAGAATTTCGAGGTCCTGTTTTACTAGTGGATCCGACTCGGTAGCGAGCCGTTCTTGAAGAGTCTTGATGGCATTCTGGATATCGCGGCGCGAACGCTCCGGCTCGTCAGCGGAAGGAATCGAGATCTGCTCATCCAGGCCACTCACCCCGAGTGAACCAGCGCCTTCCGGCGCATAGCGCGCCATGATATTGAGCAGAACTTGTGCGTTCTGATTGCTTTTTTCGACCCACGCAGCTTCTGCAGCCGAAAGCGAAACAGAAATCAAGAGAGCGGTTAGGAGCGACAAGCGCATATGAACCAGCGTAAGGTATGCAGACCGAAAGTTTTCGAGTTGAGACGATGTATCCAGTCAGTTTCTAGAAGAACGTGCTCAAGTTTGCCGCACCCATTCTCGTCCCCCCGGTCAATGCCTATATATGCCGACAGCGTGACCGACTGCGATCGCAGGCAAAGATGTTACCTGAGCGCGACCGGATCCCGGTCGAAAAATATTTCAGCACCGACGTCTTGGACCGTGTCCGTATCCTGATTGCACACCCACTGCCGATACCGGACCCGCCATTCGCATCAGTGATGCGCCGCTTCGGTTTTGATTTTCCTAGCCCATCGTTGACAGAGGCAATCACCTTCGAAGACGTGATTGCCTGCCGCGCGGGCATGAACGCCTCCTTGCTGTTCCATGAGCTCGTTCATGTCGTTCAGTACCGCGTGCTAGGAGTTAGGGAATTCGCACGCCAGTACATTAGCGGTTTTCTCGACACTCGGTCATATTCTGAGATCCCTTTGGAGCGAATTGCATTCGAACTGCAAAGTAGGTTCGACACTGACGCGCAGCAGTTCGACGTTGAGCTTCAAGTCCGGCGATCTTTGCGACGCACATAAAGTGGCTAGTTCAAGGCCCGCAGTATGCTTGGCCTGTGAGTGTCAACTTCGAGCCTCACCTCCTGGCGTTACCCCGGCGCCTCCGCCTCGGCCCCGAGAACCTCTTTTATAAAGAGCCGATCCAGTGTCGCTTCTGGATCCTTTCAAACCCGGAATGGACCGCCGACACATGAATGGTCTTTCAGCTTCGCGGAGGCATCCTGATAATCTCTCATTTTGTATTTCTCGAGCAGCAGGCTCTGTCAGATTCGTCTGCACTGGTGAATGTCGCAAATTCTAGAGGTCGCGCTCCACTTCGCCGTTTACACGTGACGATTCCGCCTCAGCGTGCGCTATGCGGGTCCGGGGCGGTGTCGGGTTCCGAAGCAATCGAAGCCCAGGTAAAGTTACCGCGCGCCTTATCTGAAAGGCTACTGCAACCGATCCCGATCCCCGATCCGGACATCGAACCGTTTTTTATAAAAACGGTATCGCCGCTGTAGTGGAAGTCGGCGGTGAAATAGATGGGTTGAGATGTCCATAAGCCGAACCAGGAGGCAGGGCCAGACACCGTTAGATTGCTCGTGGTGCAGTCTAATCCCGGCTCGCAAACCTTACACGTCAGGCCATCTTGGGAAAGGACAACGACCCCAAAGCTCATATGTTCCGAATCAACGGCGCCGCCGACAAAAGCAAAAAAGTTATTGCTCACACCAGGTGAGCCCCACAGATTCACCAGCGCCGGCGAACCGGTCCATGACTCGGTCACACTTAAACCAGATGCAGAGCCGGTCGAGGAAACAGTGGCCATGGAGTCGTTCGCCGAAATTATGATGACGAACGGCTCAGTCGGCGGGTCATGAATGACTTTGCGCCACTTGCGAATATCCGCTCGCAGGTGAAATGCGAAATTTTGTTGCTGCTGCAGCGAGCCCGCTGAATTGAGCGTGAACGCAAATTGGTCGCTTTGATTACGCCATTCGGTCAATTGCGCCACGTTGCTTACATGACCGTTGGCGGCGACTTGCACGTTTCCCGCAGATCCCGTTCCGGAGAGCGGCAGGTCGACCACAATATGATCGAGATTCCAGCTCTCTATGTCTACGCTCTTGCCGCCTATCACCACCGGGATACCGTTCTGCATCTCGATTGTGCCGCCCACTTGAACCGAACCGCCTTCACCCGGGTCGTTTCCGAAGATGCCGTATATGGTAAGTTGACCTGGTTCGCCAACGATCGAATCGTCGCCTTCGTTCATGACCATGTAGCTGATGCTGGGAGCCAGCAGCCCAAAACCGGAGCCTTCGGCGGAGGGTGTGAAGATTAGCTTCGTGCCGGCAATTTTGCTGTCCAGATCAGTGTTGAATCCGAGGTCATGGTAAAGGTACTCGGTATTGACTACTGATGCGTAAGTGAACGGTCGCTGCGGAAAAATCGGGGGATTGGCCTTGCCGGGCACGCAAAGGGTGGGCAAGGTGTTCGGCGACGTTTCCGGGCAGAATTCATTCGCGCCGAGCAGTCGATCGAACACGAGCCGGGCCGTTTCCGAGGCAAACCGATCTTTGGTGTTGTCCGACCATCCGGCGTACACGGATGCGCCCGCAGCCATAATGGCCGCTTTCCAGTTAGCATCGACATCAGATTGGCATGCGTCGAAGTAGACCAGACTGTTCGCGCTGAATGTGCCCGGCTTCCAATACGTGTTGACAAATGCAGGCGTAATGGCCCAGTGCCACTCGGGTACGTTGTGTGCCACTGCCGCTTCATAGATGACAAGGCGTTCCGGTTTCGCGAATGCGTCATCGAAATCGGATGCAGGGCTGTCCAGGGTAAATGGTTCGCTGGTCCAGAGCGCGTAAACCTTCTGAGTTCCGTTCTGAATGACCGCGCCGTGTGTGCGAATCAGGAAAATACCGTCATTGCTGCCATTCATCGCTCTTAGAGCAGCTACGGTTGCACTCGCGCCGTTGACCGGCGTGTAACTCTGCGCAATCATCCACTGCGTTAAGTCCGGAACCAGGCTTGCATCGTCCAAGCTCGGGAACACATCCAGGAAACGGAACGTGGAGGACGCGGGGAGCTCACCGCCGTCAGCAGCATTAGGGGACAAGGAAGCAGACGGCGAGGCAGCGCGAACGGAACCCTTTTTACTGGCGGCTTGATCTTGCGGGGAGAAAGAATCGAATCCGACAACTATTTGTAGCCCGTCGGCGAACTTGGCCCAAACGGTGGTACCGTCAGCCGACATGCCAGGCTCGATAAATTCCGGCCGGCCCTGAAGAAACGCCAGCATGGCCTGACCCGACGCAGGTATGCCGAGCGCGAAGACAGATTCCCACTCTTCGCGAATCGCATCCAGCGCGATCCACCGATTAATGTCATTCAGCGTGGAGCCGGTTGCGGTCGTCACCTGAACGATGCGGCTGATTGCTAGTCCCAGTTGGACGCCGCCAAATTCGTACGTGCCGCGAACAGTCAGAAGGTACCTGTTGCCGATAACCAAGCTGCCGGCCGCGAACTGCAACACAAGCTGCTTAGCGGAGCTTGCCGGCCAGGGACCGAGCGGGATTGGAAAGGAAGGAGCCGCAGGCGAGATAGATCCCAATGTCGCGGACGTGATGCTGACATTAGCGGCACCGCCCCCGCCGTTGTTCTCAAGCGGAGTAATAATGACGAACATGTTTCCGGTTATGCCTGATTCGGGCGCGTCGCTCGAGAATGCCGGCGCCGGCGATTGGGCGAACAGCGCGCTAGAGCTCGCCAAAACAAACCACATTACGAACGATATGAAGATTCTAAGCTTGTTGCAATACATATTGCGCTCCTTCAGCGCTCCTATTTCGGATTAGGGGCGGTCTCGGGCATTGCTGATACCGAACCCCAACGTGCTAGTGATTGCGCGCGAAGCTCAGTCATACGCAGGGGCAAGCACTCACGGATGAGCACGAACTGGGGACGTCCGGCGCAGCGTGAAGCGGCGTCTAAGCCCCAAGATGATTACAGAAATGCCAATAGCCGCCAGAAAAATAGTCGCGGGCTCCGGCACGGATGCGCCAGACAAACTCACCGTCACGGTCTGGGTCAAACTCAGGTCGGAATTGATGTCTTCGAGTTGAACCTGTATGGGGAAGTTTGAACCGCTAGGGGAGCCGCTGATCGCAACGTCGAACAACGGAACGACAGCAGAGGTAGTGCCGTTAGGAATCGGGAAATCCTTCGAGATACCAAGATCCTGAATAGGCGCTACAGACGTCGGATCGAACCCGAAAAAATTGAAAAAGAAATCGCTCGCGTTCAGTAACCCGCCGGAGTCATTGGTAACGGAGCCATCGAACGTCACCGTACTGCCGGGTGATCCGGTTAACTTTGTTGCGGAAAGCGTAAATGAAATGGTTCCGGCGGTGGCTGGTCTTGGGCTGAAGCCGAAACATATAACAGCCGACGCAAAGACAAACCGAACTGCTTGACGCGCCGATGCGAGCATGCGGCCTCCCCAATCCTAGGCCGAAACGATGGTTGACCAAATTCGCAGCCCCGGCGGCTGCGATAAAACGCCGTGAATAGATATTAACTCCGAAGGGACTAGCCGTCAATAGGCGGCGAAACCCGGGTGATCTTCGAGCGGCTTGTGTAAAAACTCTTAGGGGCGATTTCGCCACTCCGGATTGAAAGATCCCCGGAGAGCAAACTCACTTCTTAGAAGTGGAAGCCGATGGTGCCGGTTACGGTGCGGGGCGTGACGTAGTGCGTGCCGCTGAAAGTTGACAGAAAATTGTAAAGCGCGACTTTGTCGGTGAGGTTAATAACTTCAACCCGAGCGCTCCATTTATATCGATCGCCGTGGAAAAGATTGTCCTGACCCAGAGCGATATCGAACAAGTTACGTGGCTGGATGCGCTGCGGATTG
>JAFASD010000034.1 GCA_019244945.1 Acidobacteriaceae bacterium
AGTCCATCAATGCTGACATCAGTCGCTCGCGTGGTCAGCTTCATCGGTCCAATTACGTTTTGGAGAGTCAGGCTCCCCCGATCCAGCCGGATCTCGCCAGGAACTTGCTGGATATCGAGCTGCGTGCGCATGTTCTCTACCCTTGCCGGTTTCGCCAGCTCGCGCAGCGACACAGTACCGGTGTAATCACCGCTGATGGTTACCTGACCGGCCACCTTGGCCAGTTCCACATCAGTACCATGCCCGCGCAGGTCTACAGTCCCGTTCACATTTGTGCACCGCACGAGATCGCTACGCCGGGTATCGATCTTCACATTCCCACGGATATCCTGCAACCGCACACCAGCGTTATCGCTGCTGATATCAATTGCGCCGGTCAGAGAAGAAATGTCAAAATCGCCGACCGTCCCGGTCGCCTCAATGCTTGCGCCTTTGGGTACCGAGAGGTCCAGATCCGTAGTGACCGGCGTCCGCCCGGAAACCTTGTCCTGATTGCAGCGGATCGTAACGGTGTTTCCCTCGACCGCTACATTCACCGGACTCTGAACATTAGCGCTGTCCGCCTCCCGAGCTTCAAAGGCCCGAACGGTTTTATGTCCGTTGACCACGAGGTCCGTTGTTTCAGTGCCGACGATTTTGGCATCGCCGCGAAAATTCTCAATGACGATCCGGGGAGTCTTACCAGCGCTTTTTTCAATCGTATTTACCGAATATTGGTGCTCTTCGCCGAAGGCCTGAACTCCACGCTCGAATCCGACTCGGCGCCACCAGTTATCGGGCCGGCGAACCTCAAAGCTCGTAAGCCCCGCTATGCAAATCAGAATGACTAGAAGCCAACCGCCGCCCGAAATGCCATTTGTCGGAATGGGCGCTCCACGAACGGCTCGAACTGCAATCTCGAAGAGGCCAATGACACCCCAAGCAATCAAAAGGTAAGGCCAATATTGCGCCAGCATCTCGCCAATACGGAACTCAGGAGAAATCGCGTGAATGAGGAACAGGACACCAATCGCGATCAGAATCAGTGGCCCGGTGACAGAGCCGCGCGCCCTCATCGCACGCCTCCGGGGGGTGGTAAAGGCGGCTGCTGTTGTGGCATAGCCATTCGCTCGATGAGCTTCAGAATGCCGAAGGTGATGATGATCAAAGGCCAGGTACGCGAGAACGGGAGGACACCCGCCTGGTGAATGGCAAAGAGAACACCGACGATGATCAGCACTACGGGTCCTCGAATCGCCTGAGCGATCAGCACTGCTCTACTGTTCATGGCCGGTCCCCATGAGTTCGTTAGAAGAGTCGCTCGAAGGCGGAATGTCGGAAGGGCGAGGGCCGGGATTGCTCAGGGGCGCCGGCGAGCTAACCCGTGCGTAGAGCATATACGCTCCCACCAGGATCAGAATCAGCGGCCAGAAACGGCCCACCTGCCGGAATTCCAGAACGTGCAGCGAGTCCAAAAGAAACAGCACGCCAACCAGAATCAAAAGCACAGGACCGATGGGCGCGCGTCCGGTGTACCGGTTTTGCGATAAAAGACTGGACCACTCCTCCGTCCGCACGCCCATCAGGCGTTTCTTGGCCGTATGGTAGGCCTCAAACGGCATATAAAAAATAAAGCCGACCAGCATCATCACGAGTAAAGGTTGGCCCGACGTATTGTCCGCGCTGTTGAGCAGGCTGATCAGGAGTCCGAAAATCACAGCGTGGACTAAGCCTTTCAGATATTGGCCGTTGTAGATCGCGCCCACTCCGGGAATCCATCCCAGGAAGAAAGCGAGTCCTGGCGACGTATTGGAGGGGGCGACGGTGGGCGCTGGGGCGGATTGAGCGTAGGGGTTGTAGGCTGCCGACGCATTCGGTGGGGCTTGGGTTTGGTAATTGGGCATTGGTACGTGGTCCTGGCAATAAATGGTTCCTTCGTAAGGTCGTTGGCAGAGGGTGCAAAGCGGTCTTCCACAGGAGCGGCAGAACGCCGCCGCGGGTGTCTCTGGATGTAAGTAGCAGTTCATTTTTTCTTTTCCCCCTGATCTGGCGCGGCGCCAGCGTTGTTGTTTTTCAGTTGCTGATTTTTCTCAGCGGAGCGCTTCTGCGGCGTTTGTTTCGCAGAAGCTGCGTCTTGCTGATCTTCCAAATTCTTCAGCCGGCTCTCAAATTCATAGACCAGCCGTACGTTTTCGTAATATTTGACAGCACGATCTTTCAGGCGGAATGCCTTGTCTTCCATGCCGCTCCAGATCCTCACTGGATTGAGGTCCGCAGCTTGAATCTGCTGGACCTTTGCGCCGGTGCAACGCTCGAGCATGGCGAACGACAAAATCGTCATCGCCATGCCCATCGCCAGCCGCGGCTGCAATAGGGGCTGCAGCCACTTAATGGCAAGCTTGTTCAGCAGTCCCTGCCTTTCAAACGGCTGGCGCGTTCGCCCCATCGGCGCTTGATAGGCTATCCGCGTGATCAATTCGGACGGCGGCACAACCTCTTCGACGCGCTTCAACAGCGCCAGCCCCGCAGCGACGTCGGGCATGAATTCGCGGCAACCGTTGCAAGAAGAGGCGTGCGCTTCAAGCGCCGCGCGGTCTGCCGGTCCCAGAGTGCCGTCGAGGTAATCGGCTAAAAGAGTCTCGAATTCCGTGCAGTTCATGACGATCGACCCTATACCGTAACCTTGTTACGCCTCAGCACGCGCGCTAACTCGGCGCGTCCGCGATTCAGCCTCGACTTTACCGTTCCCTCCGGGACCTCCAGCACGCGCGCGATCTCCCGGTACTCCAATTCCTGAATGTCCCTCAGAATGACCGCCTCGCGCAATTCCGGAGATAGTTTCTGAAGAGCGGCCTGAATCAACTCGCCTGCTTCCCGTCCCGCCAGCAACCCCTCTGTCCGCGAGTGCTGCGAAGTCTTTTCCTCGAGCACGGCCAGCTTGTCCTCAATCGCATCCGTTACCCGCTCGTGCTTGGTTCTGCGGTAATGATCTACGAGCAAGTTCCGCGTTAGCCGCGTCAACCAGACCAGGAACGATCCCTCCCCCGAACGGAAGCTCCCGAGCGTTCTGAATACCCGCAGAAATACCTCCTGCGTCAGATCCTGCGCTTCATTCTCCCTGCCGGTGAAACGGTAGCAGATGGAATGCACACGCCGGGTATGCGCTTTGACGAGCTCTTCCCAAGCGCCCTGTTCTCCGCTTAAACAGCGCTCGACCAGAGTTGTCTCAGAATCCAAGCGTTGTGCTGTCCCTGCCGCCACCTGCGCCCAATTCCAAGCTGCACCTATCGCCTTCGAGCTTAACGAAGTCTTGGAGCTGAGCGAAAGTTGCGCAACCGCCGCGGCGGACATGGTCTATTTCCTCGAGAGCCTTTGTGGCCGCCCCACGGATCGTTTCCGGCATCCCGGCGGCCACATCCTGATAAACGTTAGATAAGCCCTTAAAGTTCGATCTGAGGAAAGAAGATAGGCTTAATTCGTGACCTGCCCGTTTTGTGGCCATCGTGAAGATAAAGTAATCGATTCCCGAGAGAGCAAGGAGGGGGATTCTATCCGGAGGCGGCGTCAGTGCTTAGCCTGTGAGCGCCGGTTCACGACCTACGAACGTTGCGACGAAGTACCCTACATGGTCATCAAAAAAGACGGAAGGCGGGAAAAATTCGACCGGCAGAAAGTGCTGAACGGGCTGCTGCGGGCTTGCGAGAAGCGCCCCATCAGCATGGGAAAGCTTGCAGAACTGGTGGATGAGATCGAATCGGGGCTATTTGAGAGTCTCGACCGTGAGTTGCCGACTACGCTTATCGGCGAACGCTTGATGGAGCGCCTACGTTCGTTAGACAAGATCGCGTATGTCAGGTTTGCTTCGGTCTATCGGGATTTTCAGGACGTGGAGGAATTCCTGGGGGAACTCAAAAGCGTCATTCCTCACCGGAAAGCGTAAATCTCCGGGAAGTTTTCCACAGCTTTTAGTTTGATGTTTTTGCGCCGGTAAAGCTACTTATCTTTTGTGTAACCAACCACTTTGGGGGACATCTTCCTAATAGGGTTTTCTTTTCAGCCCGGAAACCGGGTATAATTGGGGCGCGCAATAACTTACAGGTTTGGCACCCGCATTCCGGCTCTGGACCGGCGCTGTCAAGAACTGTCCCGACTCCACGACGAGGATTTTAGCACTATTGTGAGGTTACGGTTGAGTAGGTGTATCCCCTTTCCCATTGAGCATACCGGCGGCAGTCCAGCGAGACTGCATCCGGCGTGCCGAAGAGACTAGCAGGTGGCGTGCAGGCAGAGGTGAGCAGGTAAGGTGGATCAATTCGAAGATCAATATTTAGCAGATGGACATGAGCCTATTGGGCTCCCGTTCGACGAGGAAGCGAACTTCTTCCATCCGGAAGAGGTCCAAGACGAGGAGTTCCACGGCGCTCAGCAGGTAGAGGAGTCGATCTATACCGACGACCCCGTACGAGTGTACCTGCGCGAAATGGGATCGGTTCCGCTGCTAACCCGCGAAGGCGAGGTGAGCCTCGCGCGCAAAATGGAGCGCGGCAAGCTGCGCATGCAGAAGGCGATCAGCCGCTCTCCGCTGATTCAAACCGTCGTTTGCGAATTTGCCGAACTGGTGCGCAAAGGCGCGGAAGACGTCGATAGTTACGTCGATTTTGGTCCTTCTGACATCGAGGAGGGCAGTGCGGCCGACATCCAGCGTCGCACGGCCATCAGCGATCTGTTCCTGGCCTATTTGGCAGCTTACAAGAAGCTCCAACAAACCGCGGATAAGCACGCCGCCATCCCGGCCGCAAACAAAAAGCTGCGCAAGCGCTGGGCAGGCAAACTGGTCCGGGCTCAAGTGGAGCTGTCCAAGGCCCTTCGCGCCGTGCCGTTCAATGCCGCTCGATGGAAGGAATTTGCGCGCGCCATCGAGAATACGGCAGACGAAATGGCCATTCTCGAGACCGAGATCAAGAAGCTCGAATTGCGCAATTCAGTATCTGCCCAAGTCCGAGTGAAGGAGCTGCGCCGCGATCTCAAGAAGAAGGAGACCGAAGCAGGCGCTTCTCTACCCGATTTGCGGCACAGCCTGTCTGTAATCCGGCACGGCGAGATCGAAGCCGAGCGCGCCAAGAAGGATCTGGTGGAAGCGAACTTGCGGCTGGTGGTCTCGGTCGCCAAGAAGTATGTGAACCGCGGTTTGCATCTGCTCGATTTGATTCAGGAAGGCAATATCGGCCTGATGCGCGCGGCCGACAAGTTCGAATACCGCCGCGGATACAAGTTCTCTACTTACGCGACCTGGTGGATTCGCCAGGCGATCACGCGGGCGATTGCCGACCAGTCCCGCACGATCCGTATTCCCGTTCATATGAACGAGAGTATGAACAAGTTTCTGCGAGCGACTCGCGAGCTCGAAAAAGAGTTGGGCCGTGTTCCGACCAATGAAGAGATCAGCCGACGCATGGACATTCCCGTCGAGAAGGTCCAAAAGCTAAAAACCATCTCACGCGATCCGGTATCGCTCGAAACTCCGGTCGGCCGCGACGGAGAATCGGCCTTGGGCGATCTCATTGAAGACCGCTGGGTCGGCTCCCCCGTCGATGCCGTGATCGACTCGAACGTAAGGGATGAGACGGCGAATATCCTGAAGACTTTGTCGCCCAAGGAAGAGAAGGTGATCCGGCTGCGCTTCGGAATCGGATGCGAGCGGGAGCACACGCTCGAGGAGATCGGCCAGGAATTCGACGTCACCCGCGAGCGCATTCGACAGATCGAGGCGAAAGCGCTGCGGCAGCTCCGCTCGCCCGAGCGCGCCCGGCATCTGCGAGCCTTGTTAGCTGCTCGTTAGATTCCGCCATCCTCTTACGCATAATGGAAGTCGCACAGGTGTTTCTCCCAGAATCAATACTCTCGCGCGTGGCATTTCTGGGCATAACTCTTTTGTTTGCAGCAAATCAAATCGCGATTCGTGATGGCGCTTGAATTGCCTTCATAAGGCAAGTTATTGACTAGTTAGCTTTGTCACTGGCTAAGTTTTGCAGGCCGCTGCGAAGCAGTACGGGGAGGAATATACATGAGATTTTTGCGACTTAAGATCGCTGCGCTTCTTGCAGGATTGATGTTGCTCAGTGTGTCGGCTTTTGCTCAGCTGACCAGCGGAAACATTACCGGGACCGTTTACGATCAGTCCGGCGCCACGGTACCGAACGCCGCGATCATCGTGCACAACACGGCAACAGGCGTCGAGAACACGACGACCTCGACCTCAGCCGGGGACTACCGGTTTGAGAATCTTCCGGTCGGCTCGTACACGATCACGGTGAACGCCGCAGGATTCGCGAAATCGGAGGTTCAGAACGTTAGCGTGGAACTGAACCAGACCGTGACGACAAACGTGACGTTAGCTGTCGGTAAGTCGACGACTAGTGTGGAGGTCTCGACCGCCGCAGTTGCTATCGACACAACCACGGCTCAGGTCCAAACGACTTTTGAGACAAAGCAGATTACGGATCTGCCCGTCACTGCTACAGGCTCGGGCGTGATCAATTTGTCCCTGCTGAACGCTGGGGTCTCGACAAGCGGCGCGGTTGGAGCGGGGACCGGGCCGTCCGTCGGTG
>JAFASD010000053.1 GCA_019244945.1 Acidobacteriaceae bacterium
CATCTGCGAGCTCATCAGCGAAGCGAAGGATTGCCGCAAGCATCTGCTGACGCACATCCTGCCCCAGCAACGCGACGCTACGAGGCAGGCGTGAGATTTTGTCCTTGTCTCCGGCAATGCTGCCGCCGTGGGCTTGCGCAATCTCGAAAATGACTCTGTGCTCAAGTCTGTGTTCGCCCAACAGCGTACCGAGTTCCTTGATGACGGCTTCGCTGTTGAGTTCGTGCGTCTCACGTCCAAAGATGTTCCCCACATCGTGGAGATGAATGGCGACCAGAAGCAAGTACACTTCGTATGGCGTGAGATCTCCTCGTGCGCTAACCAACTCGCAGGCGCGTAGGATGACTGTCTTTATGTGGTCAGGACCGTGATCCGTGAGCGTTCCTCCGTCGATTGCGTTCGCGCTGACATTGACGTACGGATGCACGTTGTTGTTCAGGTACTCTTCGATTTTCTTATAACTTCCGTAATAGGAGACCTTGCCGTGCGACGGGAATGCAGTTGGCGATTGCTTGGCCAGCCACTCCGGGAGCGTCTTGCCGTTGAGCTTTATCAACTTCATTGGCCCAAATCGCACTGATCACGCGCGCTGTTGCGCCCTTCGCACCGCTAGGAAAACGGCCTTGGCCAGCAACGGTGGCACTGCATTGCCAACCTGTTGCTGCTGAAAACCAATGGAGCCTGTGAATTCGAACCAGTCCGGAAACGACTGCAAGCGGGCTGCCTCCCGGACTGACAGGCCACGGTTTTGCGTCGGGTGGATTAACATGTTTTTCCGAAAGTTCCCGATTACGACAGATGGCTCGTGGGCGCGAAGGCGCCGATAAATTCCGGTGTGACAGCGTTCGAGATCCTCATAGTTGCTCATTAGTCCCTTCGGAATGCTGCTCCAATTCCCGCCCTGTGGAACGTGAGCATAGCGTTCGAGGATACAGGGCATATTCTTGGTTACCAGGTGGTTTGCCGACTGCGCGTTGCTCCCACGGAGCCGTTGCGCATAAGCCGACAGCGGATCTCGACGGTACGGCAGCCTGTCAATGGCCGCACCATTCCGTAAGAGAGGAAGGTCACCTATCGCTTCCCAGACGGTGACGGAAGGTCTGCGGGATCGCGGAGGCGGTGATGGTACCCGTCCGGCCCGGCACCCTACAATGAATAGCCGGGAGCGGCGTTGGGGTACGCCGTAATCGGCAGCGTTGAGAACCCATTGCGCCACGTTGTAGCCAGCGCGCTTCAACGAGGTCGAAATCTGGCGAATAAACATTCCACCTTCGGTTTCCAGAATGCCCTTGACGTTCTCAAAAACGATCCATTCTGGACTTACCTGATGAACGATACGCAGGTATTCACGAAATAGCCAATTCGCCTGGTTATCTGCCGAACGCGTTCGTTGGTTGGATGTAGAGAAGCCCTGACACGGAGGTCCGCCAAAAAGTACGACAGGCGATGTGCGAGGGCCTAAGTCCACCGAACGGACAGTTTGGATCCGCGTGTTCTGTACGTCTACGCTCCGATGGTTTTTTGAGTAGGTCTCGGCAGCGTATTTGTCGGCTTCGATGGCCAAGCGAACGTCTATACCAGCCCAAAGCGCGCCGATCGACATGCCTCCGGCACCCGAGAAGAGATCCACTCCGATCATTCGTCAAACACAACACAGCCAAAAGGCGAAACCTCCATGCTATCGCAAGGAACTAGGCTTGAGCGGCGACGGTACCGCTGTGTCTGTGCACTGCCGTTTCTACGTTCCCAGACAGGAGCCAGAATCTTGCGCGGTATCGGATCTACACTTCAAACAGGACGCTAGTGGCGTCGGAAGCGCAATGGACCATTTATCGCCTGATCGTCGAAGTTGGAATATGAGCCGTATCCCAAGCCGAAATACCGGGCCAGAAAAACGCATACGGTCGCTGCTGCATCGGCTCGGCTTTCGATTTTCCCTGCGGCGGAGAGATCTTCCTGGCAATCCCGACCTCGTGCTGCCAGCCCGACGCACTGTCGTCTTCGTTCACGGCTGCTTTTGGCACCAGCATGAAGGGTGTGTCCGAGCAACGATGCCAAGCACGCGACCGGAATATTGGCGGGAAAAACTCTGTGGCAATGCGGCACGCGATCGCAATGTGCAGCAGCAACTTCGGAAGCAGGGATGGAAAGTCTTGACGGTTTGGGAATGCGAGCTACGCGATGAAAAATTGGTGACGCAGCGTTGCCGGCGTGTGTTAAATAGCTGGATGTGTCGGATTATTCGATAAACGCGAATGGGTGCCTATCCTTTTGAAAACGTATTCGCATCACGGCTTCCCGTTGATTTCCTGGTCCGCCCGGCACCTCATTCCTTCCTTCAAGTGGGTTACTATGCGTAAGAGTACGTTGAGCACCGTCTTGCGAAGCGTAGCGGAGTCGGGTGATACTTCCGGAACTATCGCTTCGGGCGGGTAGTTATCCAGATCTGCGGCATCCCAGATGTTGTAGACGAAATCGTAGTGCCGCGTTACATGAAGGCGCAAGAAGTATCTACAGGGTTCAGTAGGCCTTGACGCAACCCATTAGACCGCAACCACTTGAAAACAGACCTCTGGTGCTATTTCGCAAGGGCGGTTTGGGGTGCAAGAGGTCCCGGGTTCAAATCCCGGCGGCCCGACCAGTTAACTTGTTCGATACCAACATTCCTTCAATTGAGAAAAGATTCCACCCCAAGCTGATTGTGCTTAACAATGCAGAAAGTCCATTCGCTAGCACTCATCCGGAGGGCTGAACCGCGATTTGAACTTAAGAACGGGATGATACGGCAATGCCACAGAATTCGATACACAGAGCTAGCGACTGACGGCGAAGTCTACATAGCCTGAAGAATCGCTAACAAAATCCGCGCGTTCAAGACGGTTCGGGCGGACGAATAGGTGTTATTCCCAATCCGCGCTCTCGCGCGAGTGACGAACGCCGCCGACCGCTAAGACATGCGATAACGAGGCTGTTATCTTCGCGCACGCGGAACCACAGCCCCCAATCAGTAAACTGTCTCAGTCCGATGCGGCGCAACTCTTATAACGCTCTTGAAAGCCTTCCGGCGCGCGCTGGATGGCCTGGACTGCCTCTTCCACCCGATCATAGAATTGCTGCCCCAGCCCTTCGCGTTTGCGCTCGTACCAGGCAGCCGCCGCGTCAACTTCACGCCTCGCCAGCGGTGCGAAAGAAACGGTCTTCACTCAGGGAGCCGGTTTTTGGAGTTTCAAAAGCTTAGCGCGGCCTTCACGGATTACCTGTTCCGCAGGCACAGCTTGCTTTTCATCCTGTTCCAGCGTTCGCAGGCGTTCATCCAAGATTTTCTTGGTGTCTTCGTCAAGTTCGCCGGGGCGTTGCGGGACGGATGCCATGTCTTCATTCTAACGGCTGATTGCTACCGCCGCCGTGTTCTTCTTCGACCTGGACCCCAACCGCAGCCCCGCCAATCCTGATATACTCCGCTTATCCGGTTCTGCCAATGAGTGAACAGCGTTTAGGCGATGTGATTGATGATCATTGTATTAAGTGCCGCCGCATTACCAATCATTCCATCGTGTCTCTGGTAAATGGCGAGGCTGCGAAAGTTCGGTGCCGGACGTGCTACCACGATCACGATTATCGTCATGAACAAGCCCCGCCATCGAAGAAGGATTTGAAGAAAGCAGAGGCTCTGGCTGCGGAGAATGGCAATCCAACTGACCAGCCTTTGGCTCCTGAAAAGGAAAGCAAAACCAAGGCCGGACGCGCGTAAGATTGGTCTGCAGCTCTCGCAGCCGGCATCGGGTTGACGCCTCGGATCGGAGTGACCTGCGCCGGCATCAGCATGGATCCAACGCTTAGTAGGCGCCGCGAATCGCTGGCGATCGAGATCATTCGCGATTTGCGAGTGCGCGGCCATCAAGCCTACCTAGTAGGCGGCTGTGTTCGGGACCGCCTTCTCGGAATAATTCCCAAAGATTACGACGTCAGCACTGATGCTCGCCCCGAAACGATCCTCGCCTGCTTTCCGGACTCACAAACCGTGGGTGCTCATTTTGGAGTTGTATTGGTCAACCGCGGGAGCGGTGTACAAGTCGAGGTAGCCACGTTCCGCAGCGAAGGCGCCTATTCGGACGGCCGGCGGCCCAGTCAAGTGCGCTTCGAAACAGATCCGGTATTGGATGCGAAGCGGCGAGATTTCACCATTAACGGCCTGATGGAAGATCCGGTTTCGGGCCGCATCCTCGATTACGTCGGAGGTAGCGCGGACCTGGAAGCCAGAGTCATACGCGCTGTCGGAAATGCTGATGAGCGATTCACTGAAGATCATCTCCGAATGCTCCGCGCGGTGAGGTTCGCAGCTCGCCTTGATTTTTCGATCGCTCCCGAAACGCTCGCCGCTATTCAGCGATCCGCATCCAACATCCTTAGAATTTCCGCGGAGCGCATACGTGATGAGCTAATTCGGGTCCTCACCGAAGGGAGAGCGCGTTATGGATTCGAGCTGCTTGACCGGTGCGGTCTGTTAGTCCACGTTCTTCCCGATGTGAAGGCATTTCAAGGTGTTCAGCAGCCGCCAGAGTTTCATCCGGAAGGCGATGTGTGGAACCACGTATTACTGATCTTAGAGCAGCTTCGCAACCCAACCGTGACTCTCGCGTTCGGTGCACTGCTCCACGATGTCGGCAAACCTCCTACATTTCGCGTCGCCGATCGTATTCGTTTCGATGGGCACGCAGAAGTAGGCGCGCAGATGATGCAAAAAATTTTGTATGACCTCAAGTTCCCGAATGAAGACGTTGAACAAATCACGTCTTTGGTCGCGAACCACATGAGGTTTAAGGATGTCCGGCAAATGCGCCTGAGCACTTTGAAACGTTTCTTGCGCTTGCCGAACTTTGAAGAGCATCTGGAGTTGCATCGCCTGGATTGTCTGGCGAGTAACGGCTATACGGATTCGTATGACTTTGTTAGAGCGAAGCTCGCCGAATTAGACCAGCAGGATTTGCGACCTCCGCGGTTGATCAACGGCCGTGATCTGATAACCGCGGGCTATAAACCGGGTCCGGGCTTCGGACGCGCCCTCGAAGCGGTGGAAACGGCTCAATTGGAGGGCGAAATTCAAACCCCACAAGAGGCTTTGGCGTTAGCCCAAAGAGTGCTCGATCGTGCCGCTGCCTGATCACTCCGCCTGTTGGTGGGCCCGACTACAACCTCCCAACAACAAAATTTGGTATCGGGAAGGCCTCTATCGCATCAAATTGGAGGATTCGCTATGCCTGTTATCGAAGCCGAGAAAAATTTAGTCGCAGAGTTACGATCTGCAAGAGCTGAAAGCGATAAGCTCTTCACAATTCTGAAGCCTGATGCCCTTTATGAAAGACCTATCGCCGAACGCCATAGGGTGATTTTCTACGTCGGTCACTTAGATGCATTCGATTGCATACTGATCTGTCGGGAAGCGCTTGGAATTAAGTCGCGTGATTCGGAGTTGGACACATTGTTTCGCGCGGGCATAGATCCTGATTCGAATCATCTTCCAAGCGATAAGCAATCCGACTGGCCAAGCATCGAAAACGTCCGCGCATATGTGAAACGCTGCCGAGCTGAAGTGGATGATAACCTGGAGCGCGCGCCCGAGGACGTAATTCATATGGCACTCGAGCATCGTGAGATGCATCTCGAAACGCTCGCGTACATGTTTCACAATTTCGAATACAACCGGAAGCGCACGCCGAATGCAATGGACCAGGAGGACATCCCGCCATCTGAGTGGACCAATGAATGGCGTGATGTGCCGGCCGGACGCGTTGTCCTTGGTAAACCGCACGATAGTTCGTTCGGATGGGATAACGAGTACGATGAATTGCGAACCGCCGTCGACGGATTCCGGATACAGCGTTACAGTGTTACGAATCGCGAGTATCTGCGGTTCGTCGACGAGGGCGCTCCCATTCCCAATTTTTGGATCCGGCGTGGCGATTTGATCTATTATCGCGGAATGTTTGAGGAGACTCCGCTGCCGCTTGATTGGCCCGTTTATGTAACGCAAGAAGAGGCCGAAACATACGCCAAGTGGATGGGTAAGAGTTTGCCAACTGAAGAGCAGTTTCATCGCGCAGCGTATGGAACTCTCGGGGGAGGCGAACGCGAGTATCCCTGGGGCACTTCAGAACCGGCACACAATCGGGGCAACTTCGATTTTCAAAGCTGGGATCCGCAGGCTGTATACGCCACTCCCGAAGGTGACAGCGCGTTCGGCGTAAGTCAGTTGACCGGAAATGGATGGGAATGGACACGCACCCAGTTTGCCCCGTTCCCCGGCTTTAAACCCCACCCGAGTTATCCAGGTTATTCGGCAAATTTCTTCGACGGAGAGCATTATGTATTGAAGGGTGGTTCAGCGCGTACCGCCGTAAGACTTCTTCGCCGATCGTTCCGAAATTGGTTTCGCCGTGACTATCCATACATGTATGCGAAGTTCCGGTGCGTTGAAAACTAAGCAACTTCATGTCTGCATCGGTTAGTCCGCAATTATCTGCTTTTGCGCTGGATGTCGTGGAAGGTCTTTCGTGCGCTGGACAAAAGAAGATTTCACCTCGCTACTTTTACGACGAACTAGGAAGCGCGCTTTTCGATGTAATAACATTGCTGCCGGAATACGGTCTGACCAGAGCCGATGAGCGAATCTTGCAATCCCACGCCCACAATATCGTTTCTGAAGTTGGTCCTGTCTCCATTGTTGCCGAACTAGGAAGCGGCAGCGGGAAAAAGACCAAGCATATCCTCCAAGCACTAACAAGAGCTGGAAACAGAATTATCTACAGGCCGATAGATGTTAGTCGAGCGGCATTAACGGCCTGCGAGCGCGATCTCGGCGAAACCTCCCCCGTAGAGCCAGTTTGCGCAGATTGGATAGAAGGCCTCTCGGAAATTGCCAGCGCAAGGACCCGCCGTGAGCCGCTATTTCTGCTATTTCTAGGCAGCTCGATTGGCAATTTGGAAAGAAAAGAAATAACCGAGTTTTTAAGGCGTGTACGAGAACATTTTCAGCCGGGGGATTTCTTTCTTCTCGGAGCCGATCTCGTCAAGGACGTGAACACGATGGTTGCTGCTTATGACGACTCTACTGGCGTCACGGCGGCTTTTAACTTAAACCTGCTGGGTCGAATCAATCGAGAGCTCGACGCCAACTTCGATTTACGCTCGTTCACCCACGAGATTCGTTGGAACGATACCGAGCGAAGAATTGAGATGCATCTGCGCTCGATGCGGCGGCAACGCGTCTATATTGGAGCTCTGGATGCAAGTATCGGCTTCGATGCGGGCGAAACAATCTGGACTGAGTCTTCCCATAAATTTACTCCGCAGGAGTTGGATAGCTATGCGCAAGCCAGCGGATTCACGGTTTGCAGAACGTGGATAGATGAGGAATGGCCCTTTGCAGAGGCTCTATGGAAGGCCGTACCCACCTAGCGAACCAGCAATACTTCGATAGGATTTACCGCGAAAGCGAGGATCCCTGGCGCTACGAATCGAGCGAGTACGAAACCAGCAAGTACGGAGCGAGCTTGGACGCGCTCCCGAATAGTCAATATACAAATGCACTGGAGATTGGCTGTTCGATCGGAGTCTTTACCGAAAAGCTAGCTCCGAGGTGCGCGCGATTATTGTCGATTGATATAGCAGTCTCCGCTGTCGAGAAAGCGAAGGAGAGATGCGCTCGGTTTCAGAACGTTAGCTTTCGGGCTATGTCAGTGCCCGAGGAATATCCGTCCGGATCCTTCGATCTCACCGTGCTCTCCGAGGTCGGCTACTATCTGAGTCCTGAAAGGCTCGCCAATCTTGCCGATCAAATTACAAGCCAGGCTGTATGTGGCGGTCACTTGCTATTAGTCCACTGGCGCCCATCGGTACCGGGTTACCAACTCCGAGGGGACGACGTGCATGAACATTTTCTACGAATCCCGGCATGGTTTCCGACATTTGGATCTCAGACCGACTCTTATCGGATCGACGTGCTGGAGTGGCGATGAGGCGCTGCTGATCGGATTTAAACGCACCGTAGAATTCTTCAACCACGCGCTTCAACGAACCGAGGCGGATCCTATCAGGCCATGTTTCCCGGAACACGCCGTAAAAATCCAACTCTTCGAGAAGCATTCCAAAACGCTGAGCAGAGCGCAGTTCTCCGATGAGGTGAGTGGGCTTTACGCCGATGAGGATCGCAAGTTGTTGTACTCGGCTCGCGGATAACTCGCCGGAATTCTGAAAATCCATCCACAGACGCCGCAGCCGATGGCGCGTGACAAAGAGATGTTCGAGAAAGCGCCGCGTTTCGACCGGCATTCGCAAGCCGCTTCTGCCGCAATCCTGCCAATCTCTCAATTGACGGGAAAGGCCGAACCGAGTTCTTCCCGTCAGTCGCCCCGAAGTAAAAACCTTCACTCGATTACTATGCCGCAGGCGCACATCGTTTCGGATCAAAGCAGCGTAGAACGCTAGGTCTTCCAGGCAGCGGCGCGGCGGAAGGCGTCCGACCTTCCTATAAATTTGAGGCGTAACGGCCAGGCTTGCGCCGAAGTGATGATGGTGACGGGGCCACGGATCATGAGATTCGGGGTCGAAACGCGCCTCGGTCCAAGACACAAGCCGGCGATATAGGTGATCGTACCGGTGTAAGTCGCGAGTAGAATTACAAAGCACGTCCTGTTCACAAGGAAGGACTATTATGCGACCGCCAACTGCTTCTGCCCCGGCTCTAAACTCCGCCTGATTTTGCGCGATCCAATTCGGAGCAACTCGGCTATCTGAGTCGGTTGATAGAATCAGCGGGTCAGTTCCGCTCGCGCTCTCGAGGCGACGGCACGCTTCATCCATAAGAAGGCGCCGCACGTATCCGATATGCGCCTCGGACTTATCGAAAGTTCGTTCAGCAACATGTAGCTGAAAGCTCGGGTAAAGGTCTTGAAAACTCCTCGCCACCTGGTAAGAACGATCGGTGCTGTTGTTGATGAGGAGAATTACCTCATACAATTCGTGCCTGACAGGATCGCCTGTAAGGGTGCGTTGTTCGGCTAATGCATGAAGAGCAGCGGGCAACAGGGTTTCTTCGTTGCGTACCGGAACCACCACGCATGCTCCTAAGCCTTTTCTTGGCTCTTCAACAATTAAACTGTCTTTTGGCGTTCTCAATGGTTTTCTATGTAATGAGAGGGTTCCACAACCCGCTAAATTTGGGTATCCAGATACGCTCCCCATGGTATTTCAACGAAAAACGCGCGATGGCTTCCGCTTCGGTATGAGTGATTTGCGATCGATAGTGGCTGATCCCACGCAGCTTTCGCCGGACCGAGTTGCGATCCCGAATAATTGTCGGCTTCAGAGGGACACGGGTCTTACTTTCGATTTCCGATACTCTCTCGCGAATAGCCGTTTCTTCTGTCCACGTAGCATACGGAAGATCCTCATAGAACCCGACTCTACCCAATCTGCCGCAACTGATCGCCGCGCTGTTCACCGTTAAATGATCGACGTGATGACCTAAGCCCAAAGGGGCCAACACAACCCCGCCATCGTGATATCCATCGATCGCGGATGCGAGTCTATTTGCCTCTGTGATGCTCTGTGCTTCTTCAAGCATGATTTCACACACAGCGCTAACGTTTATCCCCAATCTTAAAGGTGCGTCCAGTAAACCAAGCGACCGTATCTGGATGTTCTTACTGATTGAATGCAAAACGCGTCGATCTTCTTTGCCCCGCAGAGATGATACCACCGCGCTATCTTGCGACTTCACGCGGGGAGCATAACTACTCACGGTGAAAAAGTTGACCACCCTTAGCGATATTTTGCCAGCGGACCAACGTGATAAGGATAGATAGAGAGAGAATGCCGCATCATCCCGATGCGGCGACAGAATTGTTATCTCATCCATTAACCGGCGGCAGCCGACACGGCTCTAAGTCCCGCGCCGGCGGTTATAGCGGCGGTTGTTGGTTCGGCGGAAAGAGCGAAATCCGGAGCGGCAGCTAAGTGCTTGCAAAGGGTCAAAGCCTGGGCGACGACTTGGTCCATATTGTAGTACTTGTACGTCGCTAGCCGTCCCACAAAGTGGACGTTCTTAGTTGCCGCAGCGAGATCTGCATACCGCTTATAGAGAGCCGCATTTTCAGGCGTAGGCACGGGATAGTAGGGATCTCCTTCACTACTTGGAAACTCATAAACAATGCTGGTGCGTTTGTGAATTTGCCCGGTGAGGTGCTTGAATTCGGTTATCCGGGTATACCCATGCTCGTTGGGATAGTTGATCACCGCGACCGGCTGTAAGTACTCGGTCTCCAACGTCTCATGCTGAAAGCGCAAGGATCGATAAGGAAGTTCTCCGAAGCGGAAATCGAAGAATTCATCGACAGGGCCGGTGTAGACAAGGCTTCGGTAATGGACGTTTGCGGCAAGATACCGAAAATCACACCCAAGTGCGACCCTGATATTATCGTGATCCAGCATGTTCTCAAATAGCCTGGTATAGCCATGCTTCGGCATCGCCTGATGACGATCCGTAAAGTAGCGGTCGTCGCTATTCGTTCGGACTGGAATGCGAGCAGTGACCAGGGCGTCCAGTTCCGAGGGATCTTTTCCCCACTGCTTCCGCGTGTAATTTCGGAACAACTTTTCGTAAAGGTCGCGACCTACTTTGCTGACGACCACATCCTCGGAAGTCCTGACTGAGGGACGGGCTTCGGCGCGCGACGCAAAGAATGCTTCCACTTCATTGTCCGAAGTCAAACTTAGATTGTAAAGACGATTTACTGTGTCGCGGTTAATGGGAACGGGGACAAGTTTTCCGTCTACCGAGGCCAACACTCGATGTTCATAAGGCCGCCACGATGTGAATTGTGAAAGGTACTGGAAGACCTGATCGGCATTTGTATGAAAGATATGAGGTCCGTAGCGGTGTACTAGAATTCCTTCCTTATTGCAGTGATCATAAGCGTTTCCGCCAACGTGGTCGCGACGGTCGATAACCAGAACTTTTTTCCCATAGCATCTGGCCATTCTCTCGGCGACAACGGCCCCTGCGAATCCCGCGCCAACTACCAAGAAATCAAACATGGGCGGCCTTTGTAGCAATGCTTGAGGCTGGCGCCGCCAGCCGTTCTGCAGGGGACAGGTATTTCAACGCGTACGCAGTTTCTATAAGTTCGTTCATTTTGCTCCAGGTGTTGTCCCAAGAAGATTGGGAGATAAATCGGTCCACGCGGTCATGAAATGTTGCATCGGGGGGATTCTGCAACAGAGATTCCGCAACTTCGAGGAAGTTATTCACGGAATCCGCAATCCCCACCAGACCTAAATCGCCGTAGGGAGTAACCACATCGCGAATCGGCGTGGAGATGACCGGGAGGCCTGCGGCTAAATACTCCGGCGTCTTAGTCGGACTTATGAATCGCGTGGATTCATTCAGCGCAAAAGGAAGCATTCCGAGATCCCAGCCTGAAAAGTAAGCCGGCAGGTCGTTGTAATCTTTCATTCCGAGATAGTGAATGTTCGCAGCCCGAGGCAGCGAACCCGGATCGATTTTGACTACAGGGCCGAGAAGGACGATCTGCCAACTCGGTCGTTTTGCAGCGATTTCACGTATGAGGTTCAGATCCATTCGCTCATCGATTACGCCCGCGTAGCCCAAGCGTGGCCGCGGCAGTTGCGTTTGGTCTGCAGGATCGCCTTTTATAGACCGCGCCTGCCTGAAGTGTGCCACGTCCACACTGCTGGGAAACAGATGCACTGATTGATGCTGCTTGCGCTTCGATTCGAATAACGTAGCTCCGCCGGTAAATACAAGATCGGCATCTGCGAATAGGATCTGCTCGTTGATTCGCATTGCCGGTGGGGCGCCGGCGAATGCTGAAAGTTCATCCATGCAATCGTAAATGGTCACACTTGCGTCCAGGTCGGAAGTAAATTCCTTGGCCATTGGCGTGTAATACCACGCTATGGAGCTGCTTATCTGTTGCTCTACGAGCAATGCCGCAAGTAATTGATGCTGCAGTTGCGCAACCTGGTCGGGTGTGCTGCCAATTGGCAATACGGGTGTTTGGACGCGTACGCCACTCTTTGAACAGATGAAAGACCGCAGATGTGGCGCGGCATTTTCGAAAAGCGGCTCTTCAAGAAAGAAAACCCTCCTGGT
>JAFASD010000141.1 GCA_019244945.1 Acidobacteriaceae bacterium
TCACGATACCGTGCTGCTGCGCCAACGCTGTTTCGGCTACACGAATGAAGACATACGACTGCTGATTTCTCCCATGGCTACGGATGGCCAAGAAGCGGTCGGCTCTATGGGAACGGACACCCCCCTCGCCTGCCTCTCCGACAAGCCGCAATTGCTGTTCAACTATTTCAAACAGCTCTTCGCGCAGGTCACCAACCCCCCGATTGACCCAATTCGTGAAGAACTGGTCATGTCACTGACCAGCTATATCGGGACCGAGCGAAATATCCTCGCCGAAACACCGGAGCATTGTCACACGCTGAAAATGCCGCACCCGGTATTGACCAACCGCGATCTCGAGAAGCTAAGGCGCGTTTCGCGCGGCGATCTGCTGGCCTCCACCTTGCCGACAACCTTCAGCGTGGTGGACGGCGAAATCGGACTGAAGCGAGCGCTCAATAGCCTTTGCCGCCGTGCATCGCTCGCTATCAAGGCTGGTTACACGCTTCTAATCCTTTCCGATCGCGGCATCGATGAAGAGTTCGCGCCGATTCCTTGCCTGCTCGCGCTCACCGCCGTTCACAACCATCTGGTTCGAGAAGGCACGCGCACCGGAGTCGCACTGATCATCGAATCGGGCGAGCCGCGTGAAGTCATGCACTACTGTCTCCTCATCGGATACGGCGCGAGTGCAATCAATCCCTATCTCGCGATTGAAACCATCGAGCAAATGGCCATGGCGGGTGAAATGCCGACCGGCATCACCTCCGAAATCGCAATCAAGAACTACATCAAGGCTGTCAACAAAGGGTTGCTGAAGGTCTTCTCGAAAATGGGGATCTCGACCCTGCAGAGCTATCGCGGGGCGCAGGTTTTCGAGGCGATCGGCCTGAACAAAGAGCTCGTAGACCAATATTTCACCGGGACTCCTTCGCGGATCGAAGGCGTCGGCTTAGACGTGCTCGCCAAGGAATCGATCGAGAAGCACAACCTCGCGTTCCGGCCCATATCCGAATCCGAGCCGGAGCTTACAGTGGGCGGTGATTATCAGTACCGGGTACGTGGCGAATATCATCTGCTCAATCCGCTTACGGTCAGCAAACTTCAGCATTCCGTTCGAAGACAGAGCTACGCCACCTTTCAGGAATACACAAAACTCATCGATCAACAGAATGAACAGCTCTGCACCCTTCGAGGGTTAATGGATCTGAAAAGCATTCCGCGACCCATCCCCATCGAGGAAGTCGAGCCGGCTAGTGAGATCGTCAAGCGCTTCAACACCGGCGCCATGTCGTTCGGCTCCATCAGCGCCGAGGCGCATGAAACCCTGGCCATTGCCATGAATCGCATGGGCGGACGCTCAAATACCGGCGAGGGCGGTGAAGACGAGGCGCGGTTCATTCCTCTTCCGAACGGCGATTCCAAACGCAGCGCTATCAAGCAAGTCGCCTCCGCGCGCTTCGGGGTCACGACCAATTATCTTGTGCATGCTGACGATCTCCAGATCAAAATTGCGCAGGGAGCGAAACCGGGCGAGGGGGGACAGTTACCCGGCCACAAAGTGGATGGCGAGATTGCGCGCGTGCGCCATGCCATTCCTGGCGTCGGATTGATTTCGCCGCCCCCACATCACGACATCTATTCCATCGAAGACTTGGCGCAGTTGATCTACGATCTCAAGAATGTGAATCCAAGCGCGCGCATTTCGGTCAAGCTGGTTGCCGAAGTAGGCGTGGGGACGGTCGCTGCCGGGGTCGCAAAAGCTCATGCAGACGCGGTTTTGATAAGCGGCTACGATGGCGGAACAGGCGCGTCTCCTCTCACTTCCATCAAACACGCCGGTATCCCCTGGGAACTTGGACTTGCCGAAACCCAGCAGGTTCTGGTGATGAACGATCTCCGCAGCAGGATTCGCGTACAGGTGGACGGCAAGCTGCAGACCGGACGGGACGTTGCCATTGCCGCGCTTTTGGGCGCCGAGGAGTTCGGATTTTCCAGCGCCCCGCTCGTGGCCCTCGGCTGCGTCATGATGCGCAAATGTCATCTGAATACCTGTCCAGTGGGTATCGCGACCCAGAATCCCGAGCTGCGGAAGCGATTTGAAGGCACGCCCGAGCACGTCATCAATTTCTTTTTCTACATCGCCGAAGAAGTGCGCGAGTGGATGGCCAAGATGGGTTTTCGGACGATGAACGAAATGATCGGCCGCGTCGACATGATTCAAATGCGCGAGGCGATCGATCACTGGAAAGCGCGCGGGCTTGACTTTTCATCGATCCTACATAACCCGCAAGTGCCTGGTCGAGTGGGGCGCCGTTGTTTAATCGCCCAAGACCACGGCTTGAACGAGGCTCTTGACCACAGCTTAATGAGCCTGGCTCAGGATGCGATCGAGCGTGGGGAGCATGTTGAATTTGAGATTCCAATCAGAAACGTGCATCGTACAGTGGGCGCCATGCTCAGCGGCGAAATTGCCCGACGGCATGGTTCAAGTGGTTTGCCGGAAGATACGATTCGCATTCGGTTCAACGGCTCGGCAGGCCAAAGCTTCGGTGCGTTCTTAGTGCGAGGCGTTTCGCTCACTCTCGAAGGAGATGCGAACGATTACGTCGGTAAAGGCCTTTCCGGCGGCAAAATTGCAGTGTTTCCGCCGAAGAACTCCACCTTCGCCCCTGAAGACAACATCCTGATCGGAAACACCGTGCTTTATGGCGCGACCAGCGGCGAAGCCTATTTCAACGGCGTAGCCGGAGAGCGATTCGCCGTGCGCAATTCCGGCGCTACTGCCGTCGTCGAAGGCACTGGCGATCACGCCTGCGAATACATGACCAAGGGAACTGTCGTGATTCTCGGCCGAACGGGACGAAACTTCGGGGCCGGCATGAGCGGCGGTATCGCATATGTCTTCGATCCGACGGGCGAATTTGTGCGTGTGCGCTGCAACCGCTCGGGCGTCGATCTCGAGCCTATCTTCGATCGGCAGGATATTCTCCTGCTCGAACGTCTCATTAGTAAGCACGTCGAGCACACCGGGAGCGCTTTGGGCAAGCGAATTTTGGACCACTGGATCGAAATGCTGCGGCATTTTGTGAAAGTCTTTCA
>JAFASD010000160.1 GCA_019244945.1 Acidobacteriaceae bacterium
ATCTCCGTTCGGGATTTGTTCTTCAACGTTCCAGCGCGAAAGAAGTTCTTGAGGTCGGATCAGACCGAATTAGCTCATATCGGATCGCTGTTTACGCACTATAGCCTGGGTCACGCCAACAAGAGATTCGAACTTTATCACGAGGGAAGGGAACTGCTGAGCGTGACTCCGGTCTCGACGTTACGCGATCGCGCATTTCAGGTATTTGGCTCCGAGATCATGCAAGACTTGCTCGATCTGACGCCACGCACCTTCGAGCTGCGCCTGCCGCCGCCGTACATTCCTCCAAGCTCGCGAGCAGTGGTGAGTGCCCCGCCTGAGCCAGAAACAACCACGTTTGTTCTAGAAGGACTCATCTCGGGACCGCAGATTCAAAAACTGAATCGGAATTCAATTTTTCTTTTCGTGAATGGGCGCTTGATTCGCGACAAGGTGATTTTGCATGCACTCTCGGCTGCCTATCACAACCTGATGCCACCCGGCTGTTATCCGTTCGCCTTGTTGTTCCTGAACTGTGATGCGAGCGAGGTGGACGTAAACGTGCATCCCTCAAAGACGGAGGTTCGTTTTCGCCACGGCTCCCTGGTTCACGATTTCGTGCGTGATGCCGTTCGGGAGCTGTTGATGAAGAGCCGTCCGGTTTCGAGCATGCCGCTGCCAAGTTCGCCAGTGGTATCCCGCGGTGAAGCTGGCCATCAGCGTGGAGTTGCTCTTCCATATTCCGAGTTTTCCGCGCTGATGGAAACGGTTGTGCTGGATCCGGAAGCCAGTGAAAGTGAGCATCGGCCTGCAACCGTTTTGCCCGAAGTGATGGTCAGTGAACCGTCTCGCGCTGCTGTGATCCGGGAAACTCCGATCGTTGCCACGCCTGATCGGAAGATCAACCGGGTTCCCGAAACGCACGGCGCGCTCGATCTAATTTCTAGCGAATGGGATCGCGTCGATAGCTTGGCGGCGCTGCCGGACCTGCGACCGCTGGGGCAGCTTCACGATAGTTTCATCATTGCCGCGGGCCGCGATGGCCTCTGGATTATCGATCAGCACGTGGCTCACGAACGAGTCTTGTTCGAGCAAGTCCTACGCCACCGCGCAGCAGGCACTGTGGAAAGCCAGCAACTGTTGATGCCGCTGGTTGTTCAGCTCACGCCGGGACAGCAGCTCGAATACGCTCGCATTGGAGATGAGCTGAGTGCCCACGGATTCGAAACCGAACCGTTTGGGCAACGAACCATCGCGATTAAAGCTGCGCCTGCTGCCGTGGGACCAAGCGATATTGAAAAGGTTATCTTCGAAATCCTGGAGATCGCTGAAGGGGAGCTGAGGTCAGCGTCACTCGACGACATCAGGAGAAACGTGTGCGCCACGATTGCCTGCAGAGCGGCAATCAAGATCAACACCAAGCTCGAGCTCAAGAAAATCGATTGGCTTTTGCGATCTCTCGCCGCTTGCGAGTACCCGATGACGTGCCCGCATGGGCGGCCAATCGCTCTCCGGTACAGCACCAAAGATATTTTGAAGAGTTTTCAGCGGATATAGGTCTTAGACTCAGCAGACCATCTTATCTAGTTCTCCGAACACTTCCGGCAGGGATATTTCGATATCTTCGATTTTCAGCGAACTATCCGGGTGAATCCAGGTGGGCTCAGGATGTTCACGTGTCAGCACCCATGCGGTGCGCGCTTCCGGATCGATAATCCAGACGTTCTGAATGCCCCAATCCAAGTAGTATTGGGCTTTGGTAAAAAGCTTCTTGAGCAAATCACTCGGGGAGCGGATCTCGACGGCTAATTCGAAGGGCCGCGTTGGATACGGCTGTTCGAGTGGCTCCCGGCTAGCCACGATGTCAGGAATCGGCTCGGCGTCCCTAACAAGTTTCAATGTCACTTCCGGTGCCGGTCTCCAGCCATGCCAGTGCAGCATCATCATCAATACACCCTGCAGAGCACCGTGGACTGAATTTGGCAAAGACTTGGGAACTGCTTCGCCGAACCAGTATTCGTGATACGGCTTTACGTCATCGTAAAGACGATGGAATTCTTCTAATGAGAGAGGAGCAGTTACAGTTGCCATATGAGGAACGAGTGTTATTGCGCGGCCAGCGCCAGATTCGTCTCGGGCATCACTCCCATTCTATAGTTCCAGGAGGCTTGCTGGTCAGATCGTACAGCACTGCTGCGATCTCGCGAGTTTGAAGGAGTCGCGTCGTGAGCTGCTGAAGCATTTGCTGCTCCATTAGAACCACGTCGGCGGTCATGCCATCCAGAGAATTGATGGGCCGCAGCACAATCGATTCGCGCGCCTCATTTGTCCCGATCGGGAGAAGAACAACGGGGAATTGCCAAACCTGCTCTTCGAATCCAGTTTCAGTGCAGAACGAGCGCACAATTGCATCCGCCTCGCGGAGGAGATCCAATCGCTTCTTGGTGATCGAGCTTTCGAAGCTCCGCATCGACGCGAGGGGCCAGTTCGATCCACAGAGTGCGACGACCCGATTGATATCCGGCGAGCTGTTGATGAGAGCCGTCGCTATATTTCGAATATCTTCAAGAGCGGGATTGCGCGCCAAACACAGCACGTTGCGATAGCTACGCGCATCGCCCTGCACGCCGACCGATCGCAACGGCAGAAGGAAACCATTCGGTGTCTCCGTGACTTGGGCTTCGACCTCGGAACATAAACAGCGGATCGCGAGACCGGGGCCCGGGAAGGGATGACGCGAAAGAAATTTGGTTGAAATGCCAAGCTCGCGTCCGATCTCCCGAACTTCATCTTTATAGAAGGGCGTTAGAGGTTCGATAATGCGGCCGCTATCGATGAGGGCCTGAACACCGGCAACGCGATTGTGATGGGTCTTGATGAGATCGGCCTTCGCGGTTCCTCCGGATTCAATGGTATCCGGATAGATCGTGCCTTGGCCGAGAACCCAATGACCATCGAGAAAGTGTTCGGTCATCAGGATCCGTTCTTGCACTCTGACAAATTCCTCGCCGATTGCGCAGCGTTTTTGCTCGGGATCTTGCAACCCATCGAGAGCGGCGAGGAACTCATCTTCGGCCGAGTCGACGAGAAAGTGGGTGGCGCCGAGTTCTTGAAAAATGCTGCGAACCAACTCGGTCTCGCCTTTGCGCATGAGCCCCGTGTCAACGTAGATGCCGTACACGCGATCCGGGCCTAGAGCTCGTAGGCAAAGCGTATAGGCGACGGTCGAATCGACACCGCCGCTCACGAAGAAAAAGATGTTTCGATCGCGGGCGACCGCACGAATCTGCTCTTCCACGGCCGGCACGCGCCGGGAAATATCCCAATCTTTCGATGCGCCGCAGATATCGAAGACAAAATTTTCCAGGATACGCATGCCCGCATGGGTATGCACCACTTCGGGATGGAATTGAATGCCGAAAAGCTTCCGCCCCGGGTCGGACATCGCGGCGACGCCTGATATTTCCGTTGACCCCGTGACGCGGAAGCCGGCGGGAACAGAGGCAACGGTATCAAAATGGCTCATCCAGATTTGCGAATGCTCGACGCCGTTCCACAGGGCGTCTTGGCAGGTGACGTTCAGGTGCGCGATGCCATACTCACCGCGCTCTCCTTTCAGAACTCTGCCCCCGAGATGTTTCGCGAGTAGTTGGTGGCCGTAGCAGATACCGAGTACGGGTGTGCCGAGCGCAAGCATTTTTGGATCAATGTCGGGACTGCCGGGTGCGCATACGCTGGCGGGGCCGCCCGAGATGATGATGCCCTTTCGCGTGGCTAAGTCCGCCGCGGGCGTATCACTCGGTTGCACGTCCGCAAAAACGCCCAATTCGCGGACACGACGGGCTATCAGATGAGTGTACTGGCCGCCGGTATCAAGAACCGTTATTTGTGGGTGCACCGCGTGGCGCTTGCCGTGAGAGCCTTGGCGTTATCGGAGGCTCGCTCTCTGTTTCTCATACCTGGCCTTCGATTCCGCCAAGAGGTGCGCTGCTTTCGGCATGGCTTCGACGGCTTTCTGCACTTCCGGATCCTGTTCGACTGCGACTTTTTGGGAGTCTTCGTAGCTGAAAGCAGTAATGTACAATTCCGTTCGCAACTGATCCCGCAGCCAGCTATGGTCACGAGTCCAATCCGCTTCCGTGAATTGTACTCCTTGCTTCATCAGATAGTCGTGGAAATCATTGAGCACCCCTTCATCGGGGATCCATCCTTGTGGCAGCTTTGCATCGTGTCCCGCGAAGTAGTGACCGGCGTAATTGAAGAATGAGTTCTTACGCAGAACGTTGATTTCGAACAAATCGAGCTTCGGTGTTGGGAAGTTCTCATCCGGAGTAATGCCGCCTCCGCCATAGACAGTGCGGCCCAGATCGGTTTGCTTAACATCCATGGGGTCCTTCACGTCGCCACGCTTGCCGTAGTAATAATCCAGAAAAGAAATGTTCGAATAATTGCGCTGAATTAAACGCCCGCTGGGAGTGTAATAGTGCTGAGTGGTGAGCGCAAGTCCGGTGTTATCGCTGAGCGGATAAACCGTCTGAACCAATCCTTTTCCAAACGTGGTTTCTCCGAGAATCCAGGCGCGATCATGGTCCTGTAAAGCGCCGGCCACAATCTCCGCCGCGGACGCCGAGTAGCGGTTCACGAGCACAACAACTGGATAATTTTCCCCGTATTGGCTCCCTCTGGCAAGGTACGGCTTTTCAGAATAAGCGCGTCCTTTGTGCGAAACCACGACTTGCCCGCGATCCAGCCAATGTCCCGCGACGGCAACTCCTTCCTGAAGGAGCCCACCCGGATTTTCCCGAAGGTCGAGAATTAGGCCACGGATGTTCTGTTCCCCGAGTGTCTTCAGGTTTTCTTCGATCTCTTTGCTGGTGGTTTCCGTGAACTGCTGAACCCGCATGAACGCGATGCCCGGCTTGACCCAGAAAGCTTCATCCACGCTATTCCGGGGGATCTCATCCCGAACCAGATTGAAAGTGATCGGCTTTGCCACGCCCTCACGGTTAACAACAACCTGAACCTTGGTCCCTTTCGGCCCGCGCAGCATGTCCGCAATTTCCGTGCTGGTGAGCGTATCGACGCGCTTATCGTTCACCTCTATCAGAACGTCACCGGGTCGAATGCCCGCGCGATATGCGGGCGTTCCGCCGAAAGGATGTATGACGATGGTCTTGCCCGTGCGAGGTTGCGGACCAATAGTCATTCCCACGCCGAAATATCTGCCGTGCTGCTCCTCGCGAAGGCCGGCAAAATCTTTCGGATCGAAGAAATTTGAGTGCGGATCGAGCGTCCGCAGCATACCTGGAATGGCGCCCTTATATATAGCTTTATCGGGTGAAAGCTTGTCCGCGTAATTCTGGTCGATGATGTCGTAAATCCTCGTGAAGGATTCGATGCTCGATTTGACGGCTTCATCCGAACCCGAGGCGGCATTCTTTTGCGGGGCGGCGGAAACGCTCTGGGCGCCCGGCCCGAATAGTCCCGCGAATAAAGCAGAGGCTAATAAAAAGACAGGGATAATGAGATAGTAACGGCGTTGGGACGGCAAGCCGACCTCCAGGTATGCTCCCAGTATAGACGTTTGACGCCACAGGAAGTTTGAGAAGCGCTAACCCGGCGTCCTACTCTTATGCTGGACACGAGATTTCGGAATGCGTTTTCCTTTGACGGCGCCGACCATTCCAGTTAAAATCGTTTCATCCGTTTATAAGGACAGCGTGCCGAGCCTTTTTTATCCAGGTTCACCGAAAAAGACCTATATTTTGCCACGAAATATCGCGGCAATTCAGGCTATTTCTGACGGTCAGGGTCATACCCGCATGGGAACTATCCTGCAACTCCCAGAAGGCACGCAGGTGGATGTCTGCGGCGACGGTTTCAATGATCGGACGGTCAAAGTGTCATGCCAGAGCGGGTTCTACTTCATCTTCTTAGAGGACGTGGAAGCCGCCGTTCCCGTAAGCGCGCGAACCCAGGCAGCTGCCGGTTGAGGCATGGTTGCGGGTTCGCTGGCTTCTCATTGGCTGGATATTCGTAATCAGCGCAATCGCTTACCTGGATCGCGTGAACGTTTCCATCGCGGCCAAGGCGATCGCGACTGATTTTCATCTCAATTACATCGAATTCGGCTGGGTCCAGAGCGCGTTCGTACTGGGCTACGCACTGTTCCAGGCGCCCGGAGGAAGAATTGCAGATCGCCTGGGTCCGCGAATTGTGCTGACTGCCGGAGTGATCTGGTGGGGAGTATTCACAGTGCTGATCACAATTTTGCCCTCTGGATCGAGAAGCGCATTATGGCTTCTGATCGCAGTTCGTTTCGGTCTGGGCATTGGAGAAGCCGTAGTATATCCAGCTTCGAATTGCATCGTTGCCTCATGGGTACCTGCTGCCGAGCGCGGCGTCGCCAATGGACTCATTTTTGCTGGGGTAGGATTCGGGGCTGGTCTAACCTCGCCTCTCATCACGTACATCCTTATTCATCATGGCTGGCGCGCAGCCTTCTGGTGCAGCGCGGCGCTCGGGCTGGCGGCAGGGACCGTCTGGTATATCCTCGCACGCGACACACCGGGGGGGCACCCGTGGGTCTCAACGCAGGAGCAACAGGAAATTACGGCGGGAATTTCTGGAGCCTTGCCGACCGTGGAAAGCCATCGGCTCTCGTGGGGCGAGATTTTCGGAAACCGGGATATTCTCGCCGTTAGTTTCAGCTATTTCACCTACGGATATGCCGCCTATATTTTCTTTAGCTGGTTCTTTGTTTATCTGAATGACGTTCGGGGTCTGAACCTGCGGGATAGCTCGCATTACACAATGCTGCCGTTTTTGGCGATGGCTCTGGGCTCGCCTCTCGGCGGCTGGATTAGTGACTGGATCACGCGGAGGCGCGGTAAGCGACTCGGGCGCTGCGGGATAGCAGTTGCCGGGATCGCCTGCTCAGCGGTTTTCATAGCGCTCGGCACGCTATGTGATGATGCTCGCGTAGCCACCATCATTCTCGCGGGCGGCGCGGGAGCGCTCTACTTATCCCAGAGTGCGTTTTGGTCCGTAAGCGCGGATATCGGAAGGCGGTCTGCCGGTTCCGTGTCTGGCGTGATGAATATGGGAGGCCAATTTGGCGGAGCACTGACCGCATCACTCAGCCCGGCAATCGCCAGCCATTTCGGTTGGAGCGCATCCTTTCTTACGGCGGCAGGTCTATGCGCTTGCGGCGCCCTTGCCTGGCTTTTCGTCGATCCGGAATCCAATCGCGCGGATCGCAAACCAACTGCGTTGAAACATTTCTAATCGAACCGGATCTGGTCTCACGTGCGCGCGCTCTGCATCGCTGTGGCGGGCATTTTCATCGTTGGATTCGCGTTACTAGAAGTGTTTCGCGATCTTTTCCATCCGAGCTTGACGGGATCACTCAGCGATTTCGTAGCCCGAAGCACGTTTCGTCTATTTCGTCGCTGGCCGTCAAAGCTTTCGCTCGCCGGGCCGCTTTCCCTCGTCATTGTCATTCTTTGCTGGGTTCTGCTGCTGGGTGGCGGATTTGCGCTCATTTACTGGAGCGCATTTCCGGCCGGATTCCGAACGTTCAACGGACAAAGTCCTGACACGGGGACCGGATTCCAAACCATGCTCTATTTCTCTTTTGAAGCACTGACGACGCTGGGTCTCGGAGATCCACTCCCACAGGCGAATTGGTTGCGATTGTTGGCCACCCTTGAAGCCTTAATCGGTTTTGCGCTCGTCACGGCCAGCGTTTCTTGGATCGTCCTTCTTTATCCGGCCCTCGGGCGAATGCGAGCTCTAGCCCGGCGCGCCTCTATTTTGGCGAGAGCGGAGCGAAACTCCGGCGTTCGCCTGGTTTCAGACGGCGTGCAGTACTTGCTGGGCGATCTCGCACTCGACGTCATTCGAACTCGGGTGGATTTTATCCACTTCCCGATCATTTATTACTTCCATGCGGATCACAGGCGCTCGTCTCTGGCGGAGAGTCTTCGGCATCTGATGCAGTTTGCCGAATCGGGAGCGCAGGCGGAAGCGCCGGACCGCGTGCGTCTCGCTTCGGCAACGCTTCGTGCAGCACTCGACGATTTGGCTGCCGTCTTAGCAGACCGCTTCGTTCAATCTGATCCCAAAGATACGGTGGCAGTGTTCCGCAAATATGCCGAAGATCATCTGACCTCGATCGTCGCGCCTTGACCGTTCGACATTGCTAGCTCACAGAGCAGCGCTTTGTTACCTCGGCAACCAGAACGGTTCTGATGCTGGGATAAACTCAATCGGCACTTCGCTGATGAAGCTCTTCAACCAACTGGCGCATTCTTCCATGCCGGCTTGCTCGGACGGGATGTGGCCGATGATGATCAGCGCTTTCCGCTTGTGTTCCGTCACCGCGTCCGAAACGTATTCCACTGTCTCCCATTCCGGTGTTTCTCCGATCAACAGCGCTTCGACGTCGTTCCGCTCCAACATCTGAATCTGTCTCGCCGAACCAGCCGCTCCTGGGAGAAAGGCTACTTGCGTCAATTTCAATTGCGGATCCCCAACCACGCGCAACGCGCGAATACTGAGCTTTTTCTTGATGCTTTCGGCCAGGCTGCTCAGTGTTGTGGGCGCAATCACGAATAGATGTTCATTGTCGTGGCTCTGAAAGTCCTCCCAGTCGAGCGCATGAGTCATGCCGAGAAGGATGCCGTCCGGTTTTCGCGCGTGCCAATGATCATGAAAACGCCAGATTACGAGGCCGTGTTCCCGAATGAAGGTCTGCTTCGCTCGAAGAACGGCGTCTTCTTGCTTCTCAAGATCAGCCGTATTGTCAAGGTGATTGTAAAAGGTGGGCTCGTGCGTGATGACGAAGTTTTTCCCCGATGCGGCGGCTCGCTCGAGAACATCCTGTGTGGCCATCATCGTGACAGCAATTCCCGACACAGGCGTATCCGCGTTTCCGGCCTTGATGGTATCGACGGTTGGGGTGGTCCAGGGGACCCCGACATTTTTTTGAATGCGCTCGATTACCTGACGAGCCGTCAATGGATTTTCTTGCGCGAATCCCGCGATGCTCCAGGATACGCTCACTGCCAGAACGGCTAGTCTTCTCACTTCACGATGCCCCTGGATTCGTCGATGTCCAAAAACTGATTCGCGGCAATGTTCTTGAACTGCTGCCGTGCGCCGCTGGGCCACTCGACCGAAACAGAAGAGGCGCCCCGATCTCCCCCCAAGCCGAACGTAAGAGCCAGGTCGCTCTGTGAGCAGTAACTCGATCCGCTATGAACCGTGCGCCATTGTCTGCCCAAAGAGCTTTCGATGCGGACCACTGCACCCAGCGCGCTTCGATTCGATCGGGTTCCATTTAGCCGAATGGTTAGCCAGTTGTTACGGTTGCCGCCTTCATTGGTGTAGAGCACGGCTGGCCCATCGTTCGTGCTGATCAACAGATCCAAGTCGCCATCGTGATCGAAATCTGCGTACGCAGCGCCCCGCGCGACAATCGGACGTTGAAAATCGGGGCCTACTTCATTGCTCACATTCTCGAAACGTCCTTTGCCTTCGTTTCGAAAGAGAAGCGGAGGCTCGCGATACTGCACTTTCGGCTGAATGCGGTTTATGTCAGGCTCGATATGCCCGTTCGCCGCGAAGATGTCGTCGTAGCCGTCCAGATCGTAATCAAAAAAGAAAACCCCGAAACTCAAACTGAGAAGACTCGCGTGACCGACGGTGGATGAGGGCGCTTCGTCCACGAAAAATCCCTTGCCTTCGTTGTGATACAGACCGAGCATCTGATTGGCAAAATTGCCGACTAGAAGGTGGGGCCGATTGGAATGGTCGTAATCGGCTGCATCCACGCCCATCGCTCCCCGAGCAACTCCGTCTTCGCCGTATGCAACTCCTGCCTGCATTCCTTCTTCTGTGAACGTTCCATTACCGTTGTTTCGGTAGAGCTTACTAGGCTGAGTGTCATTCGATACAAAAATGTCTGGCCACCCATCGCCGTTATAGTCGAATACTACGACACCGAGCGACTTGCTGGTAGTGTCTCCCAGTCCGGCTTTCTGCGTAACATCCTCAAATTTTCCATTGCCGAGATTGTGATAGAGCTTCGAAGACGTCCCTTTATAGGACTCCGGCGTGCAATAGGACTTGCTTGCCCCGTCCAAGGAACACCACAAATCCTTCTGGGGGCTCCAGCTAACATAATTCGCTACGAAAAGATCGGCCTTGCCGTCGCGGTCGTAATCGAGCCATGCGGCGCTGGTGCCGAAGTTCGCGTTGTGAATGCCGCTTTCAGCCGTTACATCGCGGAAGTGGCCATGCCCTTCGTTATGAAATAGATGATCTCCGTCCAACGCGGTGATGTAGATATCGGGTAGGCCGTCGTTATCGTAGTCAGCTACGGCCACTCCCATCCCGTACATCTCTACATCCAGTCCACTTACCCGAGTGATGTCGGTGAAAGTGCCATTGTGGTTGTTGTGATAGAGCGCGGGCAGGTACCGCTGCCCGTGTGGAACGAAATCTTTGCCGTTGATCAGAAGAATGTCTGGCCAGCCGTCGCCATCTAAGTCGACGAACGCACATCCCGCACCCAGGGTTTCGGGCAGATACTTTTTGCCCGTGGCGCCGCTGTGGTGATTGAAGTGAATGCCCGCTTTTTTCGTGCAATCCACAAAACGAACAACGCTTTCCGGCGCCGTTGAAGCAAGTCCGAGCAAACAGAAGGCCGCGCTCACAAGAGAACAGGCGCCAATCAGAACAGAAGGTTTTTTCATACTAAGGTAGCGGCGCGGATTCGTGATCGTGAATCAATTGCCGCTCGTTGTTATCTTCAGGGCTCACCATCCGGCGTTGCGCAGTAATCGTCTGGGAAGCTTCATCGGCCTTGAAACGGCGGAACAGGATCTCTTCCCGATTCGCGCTTGAAACATTCCCGAGCCCGCGATAGCACAACATGGCCGTGTAGTGCATCTGCACATCCTCGGGATCTATCTCGCAGACGCGCTGCAGATACTCGATTGCTTGCGCGTATTGCCGCTTCAGAAAGAGGATTCGCGCGATTTGATTCAGTACGACGCGATCGCGCGGATACTGAGATTCCACGCGCTGTAACGACTTCAGAGCAGCGTCATAATTGCCGTCTGCTTTCTCGATCAGTGCTCGGAAGAAGTAAATTCGCCCGAGCGAGGGATTCAGCGAGAGCGCATGTTCAATGAATGGCTTCGCGGCATCCGTTTCACCCTCCTGAATCAACGCCCTCGCCACATTCAACCACGCATCGGCGTATTTGGGATCAGCGTCTGTCGCCTTTCGAAACGCAAACTCCGCGCCTTTCAAATCGCCCTGAAGCAGCAGCCCGATACCCCAGTCATTCCAACGCTCTCGTGTCGCGGGCTTTGTTACTGCGGTCCATTGAGTCGCACCACTCGAGATGGGAATCGAAACCTCAGATTTGGCAAGAGTGACGATTGGAATATCAGGAACGCGCCCTTTGATCTCGCCCGAGACATCCGCAGGAACGTTCTTGGCATCGAAACTATATTCGAGTCCGTTGTGATCGCTCGCCAAAAGCAAAGAGGGCTGACCCGCTTTGGGTTGTCCAGCGTAGGAAAAATTGGTGTAGTACCAGGAGAACTTGCGATAGTTCAGCTTGGCCGTGAAGTGGATCTGTCCTTTGGCGCCAGTCGGCACCTTCACCAGATAATGAACAACGTCGTCCGCGCCGGGCGGGATTAGCCGTACATAAAGAACGCTGCGCGCTTGCCAGGCATTGCGCTTATTGATTGGGTTACCCGCGCCGTCGAGTTGGTACGAGCGATAGAAGTGCGCACCCGGTTCGACGGGACCCTTGCCGTCATCCTCCACTTTCCCGCTCCAGAAAATAATCTTTCCGTTGTCATCCTGAGCTTGCAGTTCGAGCCACACATCGAAGGCATCTACAGTGCCGCCCGGAAAGAAATGACCTATGGTGCGAGTTCGGACGACTGCATCGACGCGCACGAGCTCTCCGGGTTGCAGCGTTACTCCAGACGCATTGATGGGTGCAGCAACGGCTCCCACGTCCTTAATGACCGCTGTGCCTGTTTGTTCCGCTTCTTCGCCGACTGCGAATGCCGTATTCGCTTGGGGAACTCCCGCTCCTCGGCGAACCATCTCGGTATCTGATTTCTGCCGCGCGACGGGAGCTACTGCAAAAATATCCACCGTGATGAACCCCGATTTCAGGAATTTCTCGGTTAAATCGAGCTGCACCTGATCCTGATTTGCGAACGGTACCGCGGTATTCGCGCCCGGAAAACTGTGCGAATGGACTTTCCCGTTGATGTTTCCTGGATCGTGTGAGTTCACGAGCGGCATGTGGCAATCCGCGCAGTTACTGGATTTCTTTGGATAGTAGAAAGATCGCGCCCCCTGCCCGGATACGCCGCTCGCTTGCCAATTATCGTATTCGTTGAATCCTCGAAACCAGCGATATTGATTCACTGGAACATCAAGGTGCACCTTGTGGCATGTAGAGCAAAATTCCGACGTGCTCTCGCGCATAAACGGCTTCATGAAGGTACGCCGATGAGCCTCCGGCGCCGCATAAGTCACGAACCGTTCCAAGTTCCGAATAACCGGATTCGAGCTGCTTGCAATCTCATGAAGCGGCGGATACGACATCTCGAAACCGCCGTTTCCGACACTGCCGCTCACATGAACGATCGAGTGGCAAGACATGCAGCTCAAGCCCGCTCGCGCTTCAGGCGTGTCGACTTGCTCCTTGATGGGGCGATCAAACCGTCCATTGAAAAATACGGCGTGGTCGTGGCAGCCCGCGCACCACTTGCTTGGCTTAGTGCCGACTACCGATTGCATGTATTCAATGGATTTCCGGTAGAACTGATTGTTGAACGAAGCGAAATGATGTGCCGACCTTTTCCACTGTTCATAAATGTCCCGGTGACACTCGCCGCATTTCTGAGATTCCATGAAGAAAGCCGATGGAACCAGATGCCCGTCGGACGTATTCGCTGCGGAAGGAAAGAAATCGCTCTTCGGTCCGGCGCCTTCCTGATCCATCGAAAGTGGAACGATTCGTGAATTGATGATGTGGTCCTGGTGGTGATGGGCGAACCAGCGATAATACATTCCCGCCGCCAACACCAACAAGGTAGCCCCCGCGAAAACCTTTGCCAACCTGAAGTTCTGCCTTCTCGCAAGAACCACCGCGACAGCCATAAGCGAAATTGCAATGTGGATGATGGAAACAACTTTGTGATCCCGAGTATTCCCGATAATCGCGAGCACAACGCCCGAAGCTGCAGCAATAACAACCCAAATCTGGCGCGGCTCGGCACGGGAAAGAAGCAGTGCAACAACCCCAACCGCCGCTCCTAGCCCGACATGAAGCAGTAGGTTGGCCACATTGAAAGCTGTCGCCGCCGGAAACGCCCACAAAAGAGCGCTGTTGATCAGAAGGATGGCGATCGAGATTGCATACAGAGTGGGGAGACGCTGACGCCACATACTATTTACTCCGATTGCCTTGACGATGCGAGAGGCCGGATCAGGCGCAAGGCCGGCCGCGTGAGGTAATCGCGGACGTATGCTGCGTGCTCGGCGTCGTTCGGGAAGTGCTCGTCCTTTTTATAGGGATACGCGCTCATCGCATGGAACGGCAGCGGAGTGACGCTCTCACTAAACGCCGTGTTTGCGTCGGCATCTTTCGCCCAACCATCCACCAGCAACAGGAAATCTCTCGACCATCCTTGCGGCAATTGCGGCAGCTGTGAGCCTGGAAACTCTAACTTCAACTCATCGCCGGAACCCATAATCACCAAGCGGTCGTCGACTTGATTCACAAGACTTCTTACGTCGCCGTAGCGGGTATACAGACCGGGCGTCGGGTTCCAGTTTGAGACCGGCAGAACTTGGTCGTACAAAAACTGTTCCGGTTGCTGGCGTGTTGGGTCGATCACCGCCCGCGAGAAGCCTCGGAAATGCAGATCCGCGGAATCGGCGCTAATACGCGTAAGCCGAACCTGCGGCGCGCGTGAATCCTCAATCAAAAAGATTTCGTCCCAGTAAACACAAAGATTGGTCACAATCCGCACCTGGCGTGAGCTTGATAGGAATTTCCCCGCGAGGTCAACCACGATAGTCTTTGGCTTGCCGGACGGAATGCCCATGTCTTGGACCACCGTCTGCCACTTGCCGGCGCCGTCCTTTACCTGCAAATAGGGAAAGATCAACCCGCCTTTGCCGTCCTGAGATGCGCCCAAAAATGTGCTTCCATCCGCCCAGTCCACCCAGCCATTCAGCACCAGAGCCGCGCGGTTATCCTGTCCGGCTTTACCGAAATCCAAATCCAGGGTGTGAAGCGCGGCAACGCCCGCGGTGTTGTGGGCGAAACCGTCGGGGTACATGTGATCTTGACGAGCAACGCGGGAAGTGACATCCCGCCGTCCGTCTTCCGTCGCGCGAATGGGATGAAATTTCTTCGTCGTGCCGAACAGACGAAATTCGGGGTAAGGCGGCGATTTGAACTTCTCGTTTGTGTAAACGTCGATGTTTGACGGATGATCGACAGCGATCAGTTGAACCTCATCGAGATACGAGACTTCGTGAAGCTCTTCTGTAATGTGGATTCGATAGTTCCCGTCTTCGAGCTTTAACGCGGAACCGGGAATCTGGATGTATTCGTTGTGATCGACGGGGAAGTAATTCCCGTCGCCCGAACTTGCTCCCAATGGCGCAACTCCCAGCACGTCCGTGATGAATTGGAATTTCTGGCCGTTCCAGGCGAAGATCATGGGACAAGATCCGGAAAGGCGCTGCGCTTCCGCAATCGTCAAAGCTTGTCCGCTCTTCTGGTGCGTTTCGTTCTGAATCAATCCATTCGGCCAAGTGATGCGTATTGTGTCCGCGTCCGATCGGCCGTCTATCGCAAACGCAATGGGCACCCCTTCGTAAACGCGTTTCTCGTAGAACGCTCCCGATTTCATTTCAACCGTCGCGCCCACAGCCGCCTTGATGTTCTTGATGCCTTGAATCCGGACGTTGACCCAACGCTGTTGGGGCGAAACATTCGAGTAAAGATGCACCGAACCATCCGGCAGAATGCGAGCGTAGTCTTCACGATTGTCGTTATTGAAATCCGCGCGAACAGGCGATGGCGCAACTTTCGATTCGCTGGCGGAGATCAGTTTGCCCGAATCATTTCGTAACGCGCTGAGTTGCGGCGTGTAACTGACAACGTCGAGCAGACCGTCGTGATTGAAATCTTGGGCATCGAGCGAGGAAGCGCCTGCTTTAAGATCAGGAATGTCTTCGGCTTCGAAAACCCCGTTTAGCTTGTCGCGATACAGAACTCCCGGACGGTCTTGGTAAGACACAACTATGTCGCGCGCCGCAGTATCCCCGCGAATTGCGAAGACGACCGCATCGAGAGCGTTGCCCTTCACGAATGGGAACGATGAGGTTCGATCTTCAAACTTTCCATTGCCGTCGTTGCGCATGAGCACAGGAGCCGGTCCGAAGAGCAGCAGATCGAGATCGTAGTCGTGATCGTAATCGAGCCACAGAGCCTTCGTCGCCCCCGCGGTATTGGGTAGATCCGCGAATTTCCTGAACGTACCGTGATTGTTATGAAACAGCGTTGCGCCGTTTCCAGTGAGTACGCAAAGGTCAGGCAAGCCGTCATTGTCAAAGTCTCCAGCGGCGATATCACGAACGTCATGAAGGCCCTCCAGCCCGGAGTTTTTGACCAGTTCCGTTCCCCGTTTCAACAACGCGATGCGATCACGTGACCAGACCAAAAGATTGGCATGACCGCTGCCTTGAGAATCAATCACCTCTATACCGGATGAGGCTGGATCCCACCCGCTGCTGACCACGTGATCGTCATAACGGGCCGTTTCACTTTCCGCGGAAGGCCGCGGTTCAGGCGGATCATACAGCTCGGCATAGAAGCACCATTCCATGTCTTCCGGAACGGCTGCGCCTTCATTGCGCGCCTTCGCCTCTTCAAAAGCCTTCCGTTCGCGAGCCGCAGCGTCTCTATCGCCTGCCCGCTGATACAGCGTGAAGAGCTGAAAATGTGGTCCCGCGAGATTAGGGTTCAGCTTCTCCGCCTCCAGAAACTCCGGAAGCGCCGCGGCAGTTTCTCCTTTGGCTCGCAGAACCGCGGCGAGGTTGTAATGCGCGATTGGCTCTTCTGGGGTCAGGCGGATCATCCCTCGGAGTTGTTCTATCGCTTTGTCGTAGTCCCCGGCGCGTTTGTAAGCAATCCCTAAGTTGAACCAGGTATGTGGGATGGAAGGGTCCTGCTTTTGCGCTGCCATCAGCTCATTCATTCCGGCGTCCGTCTGGCCGGCGCGCAGCAGAGCGAGCCCATAATTGATCTTTTCCCTCACCGAATTCGGAGCAAGCTGAAGCGCTGCCCGCAGTTCATCCACCGCCTGCGCATGGGTGTCCGGATTCTCGTAAAACGCTTTACCGAGATTACGGTGCTCCCAAAGGCGGTTCTCTGATTGCGGCACATCCGCCGCAATCATAAAGAATGCGCACACGAGGGCTATGGATGCGAGAAACCTGCTTCCCATCAGGAGCCGAATCAGACCATTTTAGTAAACGAATGTTCCACAGCACATCCACTGTTAGATTGATATCTTGCTCAATCAAAGTGCTGTCTCGATGGCGAAGATGATCCGAAAGGGAGAGATCTCTTCGGCTGAACTGATAACCGAGCATCTCAATCGGATCCAGCAAGTCAATCCTGCCATCAACGCTGTCGTCGACCTGCTTGGCGAGCGGGCGCTCGAGGCCGCAAAGACAGCAGATAGCAAACTTGCGGCTGGCGAACCGTGCGGTCCTCTTCACGGAGTACCGTTCTCGATCAAAGATTCAATCGATGTTGAAGGGACGAAATGCACAGCGGGAACGCTCGGGTTGAAAACCGCGCCTCCCGCAGTACAAGATGCCACTCTCGTGCATCGCTTGCGTAACGCGGGCGCGATTCCTATCGCAAAAACGAATTTGCCCGACCTGCTGTTCTCGTTCGAAACCGACAATCTGATTTACGGCCGGACCAACAATCCCTATGATCTGACGCGTACGCCCGGCGGCAGCAGCGGAGGCGAATCCGCGCTCATCTCGGCGGGCGGTTCACCGCTGGGTCTCGGAAGCGATTGTTTAGGGAGCGTCAGAGTCCCAGCCGCGTTCTGTGGCATCGCAAGCATCAAGCCGACCAGCGGGCGTTTGCCGCGCACGGGTCATGTGCCGCCATCCGGAGGGTGGTTTGAGGCGCTCTGGCAAATTGGCCCCATGGCCCGCTGCACGGAAGATTTGATTCTCGCCATGCAGCTCCTTTCCGGTGAAGATGGCGCGGATTTTACGTCACCGCCGGTGCCTTTGATTGAGCCTGAACGTTCGCGGAAAGTTCGTGTGGCATTTTTCTCCCACAACGGATTCGCGCAGTGCACAACCGAGGTACAAAGTGCAATCCGGCGCTGCGCCGACTTTCTATCGCGCAGCGGCATGATTGTCGAAGAACGAACGCCGCCAAACGTAGAACACGCCTATGAATTGGAACTCGCGCTGCTCGGCGCAGATGGCTGTGATGGCATTGACCAGTATTTGGCAGCCATTGGAAGCACAGAGGTGCATCCCTTTCTCACCGCTTTCCTAAATCACATGCGGCCTTTTCGCGCCACTGCCTCTGACTTTGCGGCTCGTTGGGCGCAATGGGATAGTTATCGTTCTGCTCTCTTGCGCTTTTTCCAGCAGTCCGATGCCATTCTTTGCCCGGTGTATACGCAGCCTGCCCTATTGCATGACGGTTCTCTCGCGGACAGCAACTTCGAAGGGTTCAGCTACACGATGGCTTGGAATCTCGGAGGAGCGCCCGCCGCGACGGTCCGTTGCGCGGACGCGGCTGGCATGCCTGTCAACGTGCAGGTTGTCACCAAACCTTGGCGCGACTTATTGGCGCTCGAGATATGTCAGCTAATCGAGCAGGAATTCGGTGGTTGGCAAGCGCCTGCGGCTTTACCGCGCTGGAACAAATTGGAAAGCTACGGGTGAGGGAACGTCAAACCGCTGGCCCGTTAGCGTCAACTTTCCGCTCTTAGGGTTAATCCGAAAGATGACGAACTGGTTCGATTTCTGGTCGCCGCAAAAAACAAACTGACCGGTGGGATCGATCTGAAAACCCCGCGGGAATGTGCCTCCCGTTTCAGCGATTTGGACGCGATGCAGCGTACCATTGCCAGGGTCGACTGCAAAGACGGCGATAGTACCCGGACCGCGGTTTGAAGCGTAAACAAATTTTCCAGCGGGGTCGATCTCAATCTCCGCGGGGCCATTTTCTCCCGAAAACCCTTCCGGAACTGTCGAGACAGTCTGGACGTGGGTCAAGTCACCCGTCGACGGGTCGTGCGAAAAAACCGTCACTACCGATTTGAGCTCGTTGATCACGTAAGCATGTTTGCCGTTCGGAGGAAATGCAATATGCCTCGGTCCGAGACCGGGTTCTTCTTTCACGAACGGTGGAGTGGCGGGGGTTAGCTGCGCGCTAGAAGGATCCAGACGATAGATTCGGATCTGATCGAGCCCAAGATCCGGCACGTATAAGAATCGGTTATCGGCGGATATGACGGTCTCGTGCGCATGCGGACCTTCTTGCCGCTCCGGGTTCACGCTCGAACCACGAGCCGCCATCAAAGCCGACATCTCACCCAGATGCCCGTCATGCTGGATCGGAAAGGCCGGCACGGTTCCCGTCCCATAATTCGCCGCAACCAGCATCTTGTTGGTCTTATCAACAGCCAGATGACAGGGCGCTTCGCCTCCCGATGATCGGCTATTCAAAAACTTCAACGAACCGGATTTCCGATCGATCGCAAAGCTCGCTACCGCTCCGTTCACCTTGCCCTCCAGCTCACTGGCAGCGTAGAGATATCGATAATCGTGATCGGTCGCGAGAAAGGACGGATTGACAACTTCGCCAACCATCCCGAGCGACTCGAGCTTCGCAGTTCCCGGATCAAAACGGTAGCCGTAGATTCCCTTTCCGTACGTCCCGATGTAAACGAAGTACGTCGTTCCATTCGACGCTGGAGCGCTGTTGAGATGGTCTGAGGTGGACATGGTGATGATTGCAGCGGCGAGGCAATATAAAAACTTATATTGCATAGGTGAATAACTGATTCTAACGTTCACAAAAAGAGAGCGCGTCCAGAAAATCTACGGACGCGCTGTTTTAGTCGTCAACCTATGAGCGGCGCCTTCCCCGAGGTGCAGTGAAGGCCTCTGGGAAGAAGCACTGCTTTTATGTGCATTTCGCGTGCCAATCGTTGCGCTTCGAAGTGCCGATCTTTTCCGCCCTGGCGTTATAGTGAATGAGATTTATGGGATGCGAACATAGAAACCGCAGGTAACCTCATGTGGAATCAACGACGCGCTTCAAAAAAACGTTTGTTTGCAATCGTAGGCGCAACAGCGCTATTTCTTGTGTCAACTGCTCAGTTGGAGGCGCAGGAATCGCGAATTGACGATCTGCTGAAACAACTGGAACAGGTCCATTCCTATTCCGGAGTCTCCATTTCGCCCAATGCTGAGTGGGTGACTTGGACGCAACCAGTGCCAGGCTCCCAAGAGGATAGCGAGATTTATCTGCTCGATTGGAAGAATCCGGGCGCGAAGCCACGGAGAGTGAGCGCGGGGGATGGGAAAAAGTCCTTCCGCGAATCGGGTGTGTCCTGGTCTCCCGATAGCAGCCAGTTTGCGTTTTTCTCGAATGCGGAGTCGGCGCAAGAACAAGTTTTCGTGTTCCCCATAAGAGGCGGTAAGACGCGGCGGCTGACCAACGTAAAAGGCTATGTGAGAGATATTCGCTGGTCGCCCGACGGCAAGCTGATTGGATTCTTGTATGCGGAGAACGGTGGTGGAGGCGGGCCGCTCGAAGCCGTACCCGCGCAAACAGGTGCGATCGGAAGCGACATTCACAACCAGCGGATCGCGCTGGTCAGTGCAACGGGTGGAGAGCTTCGCCAGATCTCTCCTGCCGCTCTGAATATTTATGAATATGACTGGTCTCCGGAGGGAACGCGCTTCGCAGCTTTGGCCGCGCCTGGACCGGCGGACAACAACTGGTGGACTGCACAACTTTATGTTTTAGAAATCAGCTCCGGCCGCATGGACATGCTCTATCACCCGCCTGCCGAGCGGCAGCTTGCGATTCCGCATTGGTCTCCCGATGGGAAACAGATCGGCTTTATCGGTGGATTGATGAGCGATGAAGGATTCAACGGCGGAGACCTTTTCGTGATCTCAACTAGTGGCGGTGAGGCGCGCAATCTGACCCCAGAACGAAAAGCGTCCCCTAGCGGATTCCAGTGGCAAACTGCGCAAAGAATTATCTTCACAGAATCCGTGGATGGCGGAAGCGCTATTTCCACCTTGGATGTTTCGACAGGTCAAAGCGAGATGCTCTGGAAAGGCGATCAAGGAGTTCACGAAGACGGCAATTATCCGAATTTCTCTCTCGCGAGAGATGGCAAGACTAGCGCAGTGATCCGTAACTCGTGGGATCAGCCGCCCGAAATATGGGCAGGCGCCATAGGCGGATGGCAGCAACTGACTCACGCGAACTCTGCTCAGCGTCCGCATTGGGGAAAAGCGGAGAGCGTTGTCTGGAATAGCCAAAATTTCCGTGTCCAGGGCTGGCTGTTGTACCCGGAACATTATGACCCTCAGCGCCGATATCCGATGGTCGTCGAAATTCACGGTGGACCGGCAAGCGAGAGAGCAGCCTCCTGGCCGAGCCCGCACTTCGATCTATCGGTCATGGCTAGTATCGGCTATTTCGTCTTTTTCCCGAATCCGCGCGGAAGCTATGGCGAAGGAGAAGCCTTCACGCGCGCCAACGCCAAAGATTTCGGAGGGGGCGATTTGCAGGATGTTCTGGCGGGCGTCGATGCCGTGCTAAAGAAGGCGCCTGTCGATGAGAACCGCATCGGAGTGACCGGTTGGAGCTATGGCGGATTCATGACCATGTGGACCGTCACTCAGACAAACCGGTTCCGCGCGGCTGTCGCGGGCGCCGGAATTGCCGATTGGCTCAGCTATTACGGCGAGAATTCAATCGATGAATGGATGATTCCGTACTTCGGCGCATCCGTCTACGACGATCCGGCTGTGTATGCGAAAAGTTCGCCGATCACTTTTATTAAGAATGTGAAGACTCCGACGCTGGTGGTTGTTGGGGAGCGCGACGGCGAGTGTCCAGCGCCGCAGTCATTCGAATTCTGGCATGCTCTGAAGACGCTGGGCCTGCCCACGCAACTGGTGGTCTATCCGGGCGAGGGGCATGCCTTTCGCAATCCGAAAAACCGAGTGGACGTGCTGCGGCGCGCCGTCGCGTGGTTCGATCAATATTTAGCGAATTCGCAAAACCAAAATACAGCGACTCCGCGGTGATTAGAAGAACAGATGCTTTGTCAGATTCACACCGGCATGCACGGCCACTGAGGCCAAAATACTCGTTGAACGCAGAAAAACTGTGCCGAAAATGAGGCCGGCCAGGGTGGCGATGGCCATATAGCGCCAGTTCGGAAGCGCGCCCGGGCCGTTGTTGAGATGGGCCGCGCCGAAAATGAGCGCACTCACGACGACCGCGCTCCATGAATGCTTAAGCTGCTGCGTGAACCAGTTTTGGATCAGCGCGCGAAACAGGATTTCTTCGGGAAGCGCCGTGCCGAAGAAAATGAGAGCGAAGCTCAAGCCCTCGCGGGTCCAGGAAATTCGCGGCCAGTGGGGCGGGGCCAGGAAGCTCGTGTAGAGCCCGAGCGGAATCAAAACCAAAAAGGAAACAATATAGCCCAACAGAACGTTACGAGCGTCGACGGCGCGGGTCGGCAAGCGATATTTCATACCGTCCCAGGATCGAAACAGAAGAAAAAGGACCAAGCCCAGGGTGATCGCCACTGCATAAGCGGTCGCGTGGATCACAGCCTGCACTGGTCGAGGGACGAGCGTTGCGCCCACTGATAACTCTAGTGGCAACCAAAGCAGAAGGATGGCGCACAAATCCAGAAGATCGGCTTTTCGCTTATTTGACAGAGGGAGCGTGTGCCCTCGATACGGGAGCGTTGTAGGCACGAACGTGTACACGAGAATTAAAAGTGCGAGTGGCGACGTGAGACATCTGTAGTACATGGCTGTGAAGCAGAAGAGCAGAGTCAGGCTGAGTGGCGCAACAAATAGGGCTGGCGGTGACCGCTGAAAAAACGCCCTGAGTCTCGCTTGCAAAGATTGGGCCAACAGCAGAAGCGCGAATAAGAGCAACAAAAAGGAGACCAGCATGAAGTTCCAATGAACTCGCGTCTCTGGTTCAACGAGGCTGAGGTAAACGCCGGAGAAATTCGTTCTGAATCAACTGCCTGACCTAGCAAGTTGTCGCTCGGCGGGTTGTAGATAAGCTGGTGATGAAACACCGCCAGTTTTTCGCCCCTGGCAGTGAACCAACTGGCTTGTTCGAGGAACAGGTCTTGATGTGCCCTGTGGGGATCGACATAGCGTGTGTCGTAAGCTCGTATCAGCCATGGAACGCCTTTCGTAATGGCAAGCGTGGTTGCTG
>JAFASD010000235.1 GCA_019244945.1 Acidobacteriaceae bacterium
GCTTGAACAGCTTCTTTTCAGCTTCAGAGGGATCTTTGGGTTTTTCGAATAGATGGCCAAAAGGAACGTCTGTGAGATGAATAGCCACGACCGAATCGGCGTGACTCCGAGCGAGGTGTTCGGTGACGGTACCCCCCAATCCCCGCCATGCGCCCAAATTTCGATAGCCCAACCGATGGGTCATCAGCCGCGCCAAAGATCATTGACGCGAAACATCGTCCCAATTTCTCGCGGTCTGTCGGAGAAGCCGTAACCGGGCAAATCTGGCACAACCACATCGAAAGAGTCTTCCGCTCGCCCGCCGAATGATTCAGGATCGGTGAGCATGGGAATTAACTTTGTAAAACGATAAAACGAGTCTGGATAACCGTGCGTCAGGATGAGCGGAAATGGATTCGGACCCTTGCCGCGCTCATGGACAAAATGGACGCCGATATTGTCCACGTCGGTTTTGAAATGAGCGAATCGATTGAGAGCCGCCTCGTGCGCGCGCCAATCATAGGTGTCCTGCCAATACCCGACGAGCTCCCTAAGATAACTGAGATCGGTGCCCGCCTCCCAATGGGTTCCCTGCACCTGGTAAGACCACCGCGTGCTTTTCAGCCGCTGCTTCAGATCGGTCAATACTTCAGGCGCGACATCGATTCTGAATGGAGTGATTAAATCGTTTTTCACAAGCACATTATTGTTCTGACCGTATTATTGATTCTGAGCCATGAGCGAAGCGATTGGTGTCTTCCTCACCTTCACCACGTACGGCACACATCTCCCCGGCGCCGAAGCGGGCTCCGTCTCCCGCAATCGTCAAACCTGGCGCTCCCCGACTGTACAGTTCAACGCAACTTGGGAGGACCAAGCCCGGCGACTGATGGTCGAACCCGGGTTCACCCTCGACCCGGAAGACCGCGCTCTGGTTCTGAAGTCCATCATAGAAACCTGTTCTCATCGCGCTTGGCATTTGTTCGGTGTTCATGTCCGGACCAATCACGTCCATGCCGTTTTGCAAACTGATGTCCCGGTAGAGCGGGCTCTAAACTACCTGAAAGCTCGCGCTACCTTCGTCCTGAAAACGCGCCATTCCGGACGCCAACGGTTCTGGACGAAACATGGAAGCACTCGTTACCTTTGGAGTCGTGCGTCTGTGGCAGACGCTTTAGATTATGTGATGAACCAACAAGGATCTCCCATGGATTCGTGGGCGCCTGACCCGATAGCGTAACGCTCCAATCGATTTCAATCAGCTTGCAAGCAGCTCTTCTGTTACGGCGCCGGATAATACAAAAACGCATGCGACGACGGCAATTCGCACCCATTCGCCTCCACGGTATTACTCCCGTTACTCACCCGAACCCAGCGGGTCTGTTGCCTCCCCTCTTTCGACTTGCAGGTGAGCGGCACATCCGCCGTGAAATCCTCATCCACTCCTGACAAATCCAGTTCCGTGTTTTTCCCCGCTGTCTTCAAACGCATCTTCGGAATACCAGTGCCGTAAACCCAAGTATCAAAGAACAGACCCAGCGTTCCATCCGGCTGTTCGGCGGGTACGAAGTTACTCGCAACCTTCCGAAAATCTTCGTTGCTGATGGGCTTAGACGCGTATTCCTGGAGCATCCTCTCCTCCATCTTCCGAAAGTTTTCATCCCCGAGCCGCTGATGCAACATATGCAGAACCCAGGTGCCCTTTTCGTAAATGATGGCGTGCCACGCAGGCGTCCCCGCAGTGTCCACAAGCCGCTGGCCGAAATCGACCGGCCCGGCAGACTCGACCGTCTTCCCGTTTTCCTCGTGAATCAAATCGTCCCGGTAGCCTTCGAGCGCAGCGTTCACCGTCGCCGTTCCCTCCGTCTTCTCCAAAAACTGGAGAGCCGAATAGTTCGCCATCGCCTCCACCAGCCACCCGGTGCGATAATCCGCCGCAGTCACAATGTTGCCCCACCATTGATGCGCAACCTCGTGCGGCAGCAGCAATCCTGAAAAGAACGTGTCCATCCGCGGAGTACGTAACTGCGGCGGCCGGTCCTCCCGACGCATGTAGGAGATCGAGGACAGATAGATAAGGCCCGGAAAGCCTTGCCCGAAATATCCGGGAACCGGCGAAACCGCAACGCTGCGAATCGGAAGCGGAGACCAGAGCCGCGTGTAATAGTCCAGAATGCGGCCGGTATCTTTCGAAATCTCTTCCAAGCCTTCGTCCAGCTCATTCGAGACCGCAATGCGCGCCTTGTTTGCGTAACATTCCACTCGATACTGGCCGTGCTCTTCCGCGAAATCGTAATCGCCCAAATTGAAACCCGCCAGAGGCTCTGGAACGCGAGTCCTCCGATGCACAATTCGAACGCCGCCTTCAATTTGATCGCTGATCAGTTCTCCGGTCGAGACCAACCGTAGCCGATTCGGGCAGCGAAAAGTCAGGTCGAAGTTCGTCAGCATCGGGCTCCGATATGGATACCAGGCATTGCGCTCGTCCACAAAGTACGAGCCCTCACCCGTCTGGTGAATAACCGATCCTTCGTAGCGAATCTCCACGCTGTACTGTCTGCCCGGCGTGAGCGGCACGTCGGAAACCAGCAGAAATGTTCCGGAGGTCTTGAGGTCGCTGAAGCGAACGGAAGCATGCTGGAAAACTTCGACGGGTTTCCCATCGATTGTGGCGCTACGCACCCCCAGACGCTCAGATAGATCGAATGGCAGAATGCGCCCGTCTTCCTTCTTGGGAATCACGCTAAGCCTGGCCGTCGCGGATAGACTCAGGTCAGGGCGAATCGCAGTATCGATCTGATAATCGCTCAAGCCGCTGGGCGCCCGCACAAACGGCGGAGCACGACGGGGCCGGAATGAGGTCCATAGCTGAAACTTCTGCTGCCCATCGTTCAAAGTGGCGACGCGCCCCATCGACACCGGCTCAAAATCAGTGGGCTCGTACATAACATCGAACGTGCCCGCCTCGCGTCCAGCGATTAACCCGTAGAAAAATCCTTGCGCCGGGTCGTGATTATCGAGTAGCGTCTGCACCAGACGAACTTCAATCTGCGAAGTGACACTCCGGAGAACCGGGTTAAATATCGAGCCAATCTCGCCAGCCGTTTCAGCGCTCTTGTGAACGGGGCGCTCGTTGATCTGCGCCAGAAGCTCCTTCGCCGTTTCATCGGAAAACAGAAATATGGCAGTTGAGAAGTGTTCGTCCAGATTCGGCGTTTTGGCGAAAGCAGCTAACGACGCTCGTTCGCTGCGTTGCGGAGGCAGCACCAGGATTTCCGCATCGCCGGCCTCCACTCCTTGCGTGGTAAAGACTGCGGCGACGCTGCGCCCTCCCACAGGCGTCACAAACGACAGGACGCCTTCGCTCAGATAAATTTTGATGTCACCACGAGCTATGTTTAGTTCGCGTACCCGGTAGGTCTGCTGCGGATCGAGGCTCATCTGCTCGACACTCGCGGCAATTTCAGCCCCGCTGGGGTTCTGCGCAGCGTAAAGAGCCGGAACCAGCGCGAGCAGACAACCGAAAGCGCGTATCACGCTGAGTGAACGCCGCTATTTGATTTCCGGACTGTTTGCCGTGGCGGGATCCTGACCCCAATTCTCCCGAACCACCGCGGTCTGATCGGAATAGAACGTGCGCCGCCCCGTGCTGCCAAACGATTTCGGCACCGCAGTCACCGCATAGCCGCCGGCCGACGCCGTAACGGTGAAGTTGTATCCGCTGGCTGTGCCGCTAGCCAGGCTCCCCGGTATGAGCCCGGCCGCCTGAGGTCCTTCGGCAGCGCCGGCCGTGCTCGGAGGGCCAAGCTGGCTGAGCGAAGTCGCATACTGCCCGAATTGAGACTGATACTGAATCTCCGCTTTATTAATAGTTCCAAGTTCGGCAACCGCGCTCATCTCTTGAGCATGCATGCGCGATTTGCTCATCTGCGGCAGCGCAATGGAAAGAATAATCAGAATGATCGCAATAACGATCAGCAGTTCAATCAGCGAAAACCC
>JAFASD010000364.1 GCA_019244945.1 Acidobacteriaceae bacterium
CTCTATGGCAGGCTGTCTGACGACTTTCCTCGTGTGCTGCTCACTGAGTGAAAGCCATCCACGCTTTGCTATATTTTGGAACCCAGATCCTTTCGCCGCCATGATATCGGCGCGCGAAGTAACTGATAGCTTTTCCCTCTTCACGAGTAATTTGCGATTTATAACGGCTGACAACTCTTAACTTGTCTGCTATAACGACGCTACGGCCCCGTATAATCCGTGGAATCAAGTACGTTCGCGTCTGATTTTCCAGATCACTTACTTTCTGGCGCAACGTGCATTCTGAGGTCCACGTCGCATATGGCAAGTCTTCGTAAAAGGCTAGCCGTTGATTCGTTGCACATGTCACTGCCGCGTGATTCACAACTAAATGATCGATATGATTGCCCAATCCCAGCGGCGCCATCACCACGCCGCGAGAAAAATACCTCCGAATCTGCGACGCCAACCAGGTTGTCTCGTCCCTATTCTGCAGCCGGGCGGTTTCGGTCGAACAGATCGCATCTAGACCTATATGAAGCCGCAATGGCGCATCGAGAAGGTGCAAGGACTCCATTCGGATGAGCGGTGAAATGGAACGCAGCGCTTGCTTGTCCTCTCGCGCGCGCAAAGCAGGAATCACCGCGGCTTGCATCGGGAGCGCATAGGGCGCGTATTCGGATTCGGTAAAGAAATTGACGATTTTCATAGGTGTGCCGAGTTTCACCCAGCGCGATAGTCCGATTGAGAGAGAAAAGGCGGCATCGTCGCGGTGTGGCGACAAAACCGTCAAATGCAGCATCCCTGCGCGAAACTAAAGAGCGACTGCGGGCCGTATGGGCAAAGCGTTGCTGACCGTGGCGATGGAAGTCGCGGAGTCCAGTGCGTAATCGGGCGCCGCAACGAGCTGCTTACACAGGGTGAGTGCCTGCGCTACGACTTGGTCCATATTGTAGTAACGGTATGTGGCCAGACGGCCCACGAAGTGAACCCCCTCGGTGGCTGCAGCAAGTTCGGCATAGCGCTTGTACAATGCGGCGTTTTCGGGCGTCGGCACCGGATAATACGGATCACCTTCACTCGTAGGGTACTCGTAAACTACGGCAGTCTTGGTGTGTAGTTGCCCAGTCAAGTGTTTGAACTCCGTGATGCGAGTGTACACGTGATCATTTGGATAGTTGATCACGGCGACTGGCTGTAAATACTCTTTATCAAACGTTTTGTGGCGGAAGCGAAGGGAACGATAGGGGAGTTCTCCGTATCGAAAACCAAAGAATTCGTCGACTGGTCCCGTATAAATGATCTCGCGGAACGAAGAAGTCTCTACGTCACGAAAATCACACCCAAGCTGAATCCGAATGTTTGAATGATCGAGCATGTTCTCAAACATTCTGGTGTAGCCATGCTTCGGCATCATCTGAAAACGGTCGGTAAAGTAGCGGTCGTCTTCATTTGTCCTCACGGGAATGCGGGCCGTCACTGACGAATCAAGCTCACAAGGATCCTTGCCCCACTGCTTACGGGTGTAGTTGCGAAACAGTTTTTCATAAAGATCCCGGCCGACCTTACTCACTACCACGTCTTCAGACGTTTTGATGGAACATCGCTCTTCTGCGCGAGAGGCAAAAAACGCCTCCACATCCTCATCAGATCGAAGCTTCATGTCGTACAGCAGATTGACCGTGTTCCGGTTGATTGGAATCGGTACTAATTTGCCGTCGACAGAAGCCAAAACGCGATGCTCATAAGAGCGCCACGACGTAAATTGCGATAGATACTGAAAGACGCGTTCCGAATTGGTATGGAAAATATGCGGACCATATCGGTGTATCAGAATTCCGTCGCGATTGAAACAGTCGTAGGCGTTGCCTCCGATGTGATTCCGCCGGTCGATGACAAGGACCTTTTTGCCGTGACAGCGCGCCATCTGCTCGGCAGCGACAGCTCCGGCAAAGCCCGCACCAACGATCAGATAATCAAACACGGAGGGCGCCTTTTACCGTCGTGTCCGTAAGCGAACTCGAGGGACTCGAAGTTCTCAGTGCAAGTTCTTGTTGGGTAAGCTGATCTTCTATAAGAGTGCTCATTTCCATCCACGTTTTGTCCCACGATGATTGCGAAAGAAAGCGGTCGATTTTTGCAAGAAGTTCACTAGTTAGTGGACTCGCTAGAAGGGATTCCGCAACCCTGAGAAAAGCTCTAGTACCGTCGACAATTTGAACCAAACCGAGCACGCCGTACGGAGTCACAACGTCGGAAATGGGTGTTGAAATGACCGGTAGACCCGCCGCAAGATATTCTGGTGTCTTGGTCGGGCTGATGAAACGAGTGGATTCGTTCAGCGCGAACGGGAGCATCCCGATATCCCACCCTGAAAAATAAGCGGGAAGATCCGCATATTGCTTCATGCCGAGCCAATGAATATTGTTGGCCTGCGGAAGCGTCGCAGGATCGATTTTTGCGACAGGGCCGAGTAGAACGAACTGCCACTCTGGCCGTGCTCCTGCCGCTTGCGCCAACAACGCCAAATCCAATCGTTCATCGATGACGCCCGCGTATCCAATCCGCGGATGCGGAATCGACTGCTGATCGTTCGGTTCCCGATCGATAACGCGAGCAGCGGAAAAATGAGCGACATCGACACCGCTCGGGAATAAATGAACCGAAGAATGTTGCTTCCGTTTCGACTCGAACAGGCTTGTGCCGCCGGTAAAAACGAGATCCGCACGAGCAAACAAGCGCTGTTCATTGGTACGCATGGCGGGAGGCGCTCCGGAAAATGCAGAGAGTTCATCCATGCAGTCGTATACCGTCACTTTCGGGAGAAGACTGGATGAAAATTCCAGAGCCATTGGTGTGTAATACCAGGCGATGTAATTGGTGATTCCGTTTTCTTGAATCAGCGACTCGAGAAGCTGTGTTTGAAGCGCAACCATCTGTTCGTGACCGCATGTTGCTGGCAGAACCGGTGTGTGCACGCGCACTCCGGTTTTCGAGCAAACAGAGCTTCGCATACACGGTTCCACATTTTCGAATAATGGTTCTTCAATAAAAAAGACTCTCCGGTTACGTGCAAACCGGCTCATTAGGTGTTGAGGACGTTGGAATACAAAACTCCACCTCAGATGAGATAGACAAATCAGGTCGACGTTGTTCGAGATCATGTGTTTGTTGGTAACTCCGCTGTAGCTTAGGCTGTTGATCGAGAATGGCGTGCGCCAATGGCCAGTAAAGGCCGCGATTACCGGAAGCATCCGCGTAATCGAACAAGCCGTTACAGCAATAACGGTCGTCTTCCCAGCCCGGATGATTGACTATTGGATACAGGCATATGCCATGAACCGGAATGCCCAAGGAATGAGCTGTTATGACTTCATCACAAATATAGTTAAACCAATCGGCACGGCTGTCGTTTTCGGTTCCGGTTTCCGACACAAACAGCGGGCGCTGATAACGCTGCCAGACTTCGCTCAAGATCTTGTGGAACGGCCGGTATCTGGCATCAGTTCGGGAAAGCGCGGATCTGGTATTGTGTACCCACTCGTTGCGTTCATAAAAATTAGTGCCGATGATGTCGAGATATTCCGGCCGGCCGCCGAGTTCGGGAGCCATGCGCCCGCAGAGCATGTCCCAAGCTTGAAATTGTGCTGCCCGGTAGAGCTCCGCCTCGGCATCATCTCCAGGCAAATCAGGATTGCCCACGATATGGATTACTGGCTCGGGAGACACTAGTCGTATACGATCTAGCTCGTTGAGAAGAATCTCGCTCGCTGTCGTGGCGGCGCGCACTAAAATCCGCTTCAGCTCGTGGTCGCGCCCTTGCTCGTGTGGATTGATGGCGCCGGCATCACCGCCCGCCCACGATAAAAACGAAATCTCATTCACTGGCGCAAACATTGTGCAGGTGTCTCGCCATCTTTTAACAACGCGCGTCAGAGCCCGGACAAATCGGCCAAATTTAGTGACGAATGAGGAGTCGAAAATATCAATGTGATCAGGCCATCCGAAGTGAAGAAGATCGAGAATAATCTCGCTTCCGGTTTCAGAAGCGGCCTCAAGAAGAATCGTTAGCGATTCGAAATCGTATTCGTCAGGAGCTTGTTCGATAAGGTGCCAGCGAGCAGCAGTGCGGATGGTACTGATACCGAAGCGGTGAAGGCGGCGATAGTCAGCAACTGCAAAGCTGTCGTGTTGGGTTGCCCGAAGCAGATCGAGACGTTTGCCGCTGCGGAGCTTTTGGCTCGAACACTCGAATCCGGCTTGCAG
>JAFASD010000494.1 GCA_019244945.1 Acidobacteriaceae bacterium
GCAAAAAAGAACCATTTATCTTTCTTGATCGGCCCACCTACATTCGCTCCAAACTGATTTTGGTGAAAAGGCGGCCGGCCTTGGCCGGTCTGATTGCCGAAAAACGAGCCCGCGTTTAGGTGGGTGTTGCGGAAGTACTCGTAGACAGTGCCGTGAAATTGGTTCGTTCCGGATTTCGTCGTCATGTTGATCACGCCGCCAGTGAACATGCCGTATTCGGCTGTATTATTGTTCGTCTGGACCCGAAACTCTTGCACCGCATCCTGATCAGGCACCAGCGCAATCAGGTTCCCGTAATTCACATTTACCGGCACGCCATCCAGCAATGTGGAACTCTGGTTGGCGGTCCCTCCCCCGAGTTGGTAGTTCCCCGCCGAAAACACATTTTGCCCAGTTAAGTTCGTCATGGACCCGCCTTGCGGGACCACGCCAGGAGCGAGCGCCACGAGATTGAGCACGTTACGCCCGTTCAGGGGCATGTCTTGCACCGTGCGCCCCTGAACAACTTGACCGACGGAGGCATTTTCGCTTTGAATGATCGGTGTTTCGGCCTGTACCTCGATTTGCTGGTTCAGGCCGCCGATCTCGAGAGAGGCATCGACGCGCGCGGCCACATCGACCTGCACAGTAATGTTGTCGCGCGTGTAATGCTTAAAGCCGCTATTCTCTATGTCGACGCGGTAAGTACCAGGGATGAGATTCAGAAATTGGTAGTCGCCTGAACCGCTCGTCTGGCCTACTCTGTGCTCCCCTGTGCCATTGTTCGTCACTGTGACGGCGGCCCCTGCAACTGGAGCGTCTGAGGGGTCGGTCACGGTACCCAAAATGGAACCGTAAAACGTCTGACCAAAGCTCGGGCTAGCGAGAAGTGCGAAGAGACCGATCAGGGTCGGGAATTTTCGCGTGTTAGGTCTGCGACCTGGCATAAAGACCCCCATTGCGTATAACGCAAGACGTATTGCGCTTTATCAGCAGGACTTTATCACGCCGTTAAGTGCAAGTCAACTGGAAAGTCTTTTGGAATGACGAACAGAACGGTGTCCGACAGCGCAGTGATGCTTCTTCGTCCGGGCTAATCTTCTTTGAGCGGCTGCTGCAGCACACTACGAACTTGCGTTGAGATCTTGTCCGCATTGGCAAGCAGCAGGCTCACTTGCCACATTTCCGTTTCGCTCAGCGCCCCGGTGTAGGCAGGCATGCCCGTCAGCCGGATGCCGTTCGCGACCTTCCAATAGGTCTCCCCGGGCGGATCGTCCGTGACGCCATGCCCTTTGAACAATTGCGGAGGCCGCGGATACATGCCTTTCGATGTAGGCGAACCGGGTTGACCAGGCAATCCGTGGCAGATGGCGCAGTTGGCACGATAGATGTGCGTGCCCGCAAGGTAGTTGTCATCCGTTGGCTGCAGCGGCGAATTTTTCGGTGCTTCTTTCTCGATCCGCGCGTTTAGAGCCATATGTGCTAAGCGCTTTTCAAACGGCATTGGCGAAGCAGCGGTCGCAACGGGTGCATAGCCGAAACGAAAATACAACCAACCGAACAGCGGAAGAACAATAAGCCCTACAACAAAAGCAGCAATTACTTTCCACATAAGAAATCCATATTATGAACGCGGAGATGTTTCACTCTTTACGATTCCAGAGCCTTCACGAACGGTAATCAGATGGTTCGCCGGCGCATTACGAACTCGTTCCACGCTGCCGGTAGGCCACCGAATATCCAAATCGGCGGTTTCCGCAGCGCCGAGCCCGAAATGTAATCGCAGGTCATTAGCGGAATAGAAGCTCGCCTGACTTAATACTTCCTGAGCTTGTGTCTTGCCAGCGTAATGCGCAGTTACACGTGCACCGATTGCGCTTCGGTTTGATTTGGTTCCAATTAGCTTTACCTTAATCCAGCGATTCTTGCCGGTAATATCATTTCTCAACAGCGAAGGAGGCTCGTTTAGATTCATCACGAGCACATCGATATCTCCGTCGTTATCGAAGTCGCCAAACGCGCAGCCGCGGCTTGCATGGAGTGCCGCAATGCCGGGACCCGCCTGATCGAGTAACTCCTCGAATTTCCCGTTCCTCAAATTTCGAAATAAGATGCGGGGACTCTTGAATGGATAATCCGGCAGCATCTTTTCTATTTCAGGGTAGACACTTCCGGTGACCCAAAACAAGTCCGGATAGCCGTCATTATCAAAGTCAAAGATGCCTGCGCCCCAACTGATGAATCGGGTTTCTACGCCGAGTCCAGCCGAGTTCGTCACATCTTCAAAGTTACCTTTT
>JAFASD010000511.1 GCA_019244945.1 Acidobacteriaceae bacterium
CTGACTGACCGATCCGGGCGCGAGCGCAGCCGCCCTCTTCTGCGTATCGTGCTCGATTCACAGCTCAGGATTCCCCTTCAATCGAAGATGATCGCGAGCGCGAAATCCGATGTTCTTGTGGTTGGGACGTCGGCGGCCCCGGTTGAGCGCAGAAAGGCTCTCGAATGGATGGGCATTCAGGTCTTAATAGCAGACGGCCCGGGCGGCCGTACAGATCCGGAAAAGGTAATCGAGTATCTGGCGGGCGAGCGATATCTGTCGGTGATGGTCGAAGCCGGGAGCAAAGTGAATTGGACGATGCTCGATAAAGAAGTTGCTGATAAGGTGCTCTTCTACTACGCGCCGAAGATCCTGGGAGGACTGAAGAGTCTGCCGGTGGCGGGCGGGGCGGGGCGTATGCGGCGCGCGGATGCGATTCTGCTGGAGCGCCTCACGGTGCATGCGATCTCGACGAATGAGTTCGCTGTGGAAGCGTATGTGGTCAAGAGCTGATGTTCACCGGGATTATCGAAGAGCTCGGCCGGGTAATTGAGCTTCAACCCAGAGTGACCGGCGCGCGGATTACGATTGCATGCCGGACGATCCTTAACGATGCGGCGTTGGGCGCGAGCATTGCCGTCAACGGCGCTTGCGTCACTGCCGTTGACTTGAGAACGGACAGCTTTTCCGCCGACCTTGCGCCAGAGACGTTGAAGCGCACGAATCTTGGCGACCTAAAGCCCGGCTCACCGGTCAATCTGGAACGTCCACTGCACACCAGTGGGCGGTTAGATGGACATTTTGTTCTCGGCCATGTGGACGGGACCGCCGATATTGTTTCCCTTGAGGCTCTCGGCGAGAAGAACTGGTGGTTGCGACTCTCGATACCAAATGAACTGAGGCGCTACATAGTGAGTAAAGGCTCACTTGCGGTAGACGGCATCAGCCTTACGGTTGCCGAAATTGCAAATGAGCTGGCCGGCTTCACGATCATTCCGCATACCTACGAGCACACTACGTTGCACAGTTACGCTTCCGGCGGTCGAGTGAACATCGAAGTGGATATTCTGGCCAAGCATCTGGAGAAGCTGGTTGCCCGCGATTGTAAGTAGCGGGTCGACCTACCGTGTTCTCAGTCAGAATTGGTCGGGGCGAGTGGATTCGAACCACCGACCTCCTGGTCCCGAAAAGTGAAGATACGGACGATCAATAACTTAGCAGGAATGATGAGTTACTCAGGTTGCTATAAGTTACTCGGGCTGAGTAAGTTGAGGTGGTTTCGGACGATTCCTGTAGCAGTGACGAGCAATGGCGAAGTGCACAGGGTGGTCATAGTTTTGGGCATAGTGAGGCTATCAGAGACGGGCTTGAGTTCTCGAGCTGTGGCTTGCGACCGCAACGCCGATCTCTGGCTCCGCACGGTAGAACCGTTTTCAGGGAAATTTGCCAGTCATAGGTGAGGAGATCACAATCTGAAGGACAATAAGTCTAGGTGTTGGCGGGTTGACCATGCTGAGTCGGTATGCGAGAGCCGTTTAGGCAGAAGCCCATTGATGTGCAAGAATTGCAACAGTGATCGCGAGATCTCTCCGATCTTGGCACGTCAGCATCGATAATCCCTTTCCCGGCAGCCACGATGCGATGTGACTTTGTTTTTTCCTTATTTTCCAACAGCTTTATAACAGCTGTGATGGCTGATCGCTATGATTTCATTCGAGATAAATGTAGTGGAAATGAACCGCTGAGGCGATCTTAGGCGCTTCAATGATTGCCGAATCTGCTACAAAGAGCTATTCGGCTCCGTGACGTTCTGACTCCACATGCAGTCGCGCCTCACACTGCAATCCAGCCCCCGGCTCACCGATGACGCCGACATCAAACGCGATGTCGATATGATCCTGTGGTCGATGAAGCTGTGCTCAATACGTCGGTACTTTCATCAGCGGTTCTGGGAAAGGGAAACACTTGAGGCAGAACACGCCGCCCGCGTCGAACCGGCTCCCCGCTTGGAGTCCGTAGCCGAGCATTCGTGGCACGTAGCGGACACCGTAATGCTTCTGGGGGGGCATTTTCCCAGCCTGAACGTAGACCATTGCATTAGGCTCGCCATACTGCACGACAAGATGGAGATATCCATCGGTGATAAAAACCCGGTCGGCAAGAGCGGCACTGGCGAATCAACCCATGCCTTTGATGTGGGCCAACAGGCTGCGAAGGAGGAAATGGAGCGCAGAGCTATAAATGCTTACACTTCGAGGCTGCGTCCGTCTGCAGCCGACGAGCAGGCGGATCTTCTCTTCGAGCTTCTGGAAGGAAGAACCGTCGATGCCCGCTTTGTGAAGGCAGTCGACAAACTCCAGTCCTTGGCATTCGTGATGATTAAAAAGGGAGGTGATATGCAGGATAAACACCTACGCTTCACGTTGAAATACTCGGAAAAAGCACCTGCCTACTTCCCGGATTTGCAGGCCCATTATGCAGAACTGAAATCGCGGCTTATGACCCGCGTGGCGAGACGAAGGAAGATGTCGGTCACGGCTCTGGAGCAGTCGTTGTACAATTCCCAATTATCCTTATCTTTGACTTCTGGATAGTTGGTGAACAATAGGATTGCGCTTTCAGGTAGATCGGGCAGCGGTAAGACTGTAATAGCGGAATATCTCGTCGAGAAGCATGGCTTCAAGTCCTGCAGTTCGGGTGTCGCTTGTCGTGACTTGTGCCGCCGTTTATTCGGAACCGAATCCAAAACAATCCTAAACCAGGTGACCGACGCTCTCAAGGCAATTGACTCGAAGGTTTGGCTAAATGCTGCACTCTGTTCTGTTGATGATGACAGGCCGCTGGTATTTGACAGCATGCGCTTCTCGACTGATTATGACTTTTTTAGAGAACGAGAATTTACAACCTGGCGAATCGAAGCTCCGTTAACCATTCGGTTGGAACGAATGCGGAAAAGGGGTCAATCGGTAACAGCCGAAGATGACGAACATCGTGCGGAAACAGAACTCGATGCCTTCGTTTTTGATCGGGTAATCGACAATTCTGACGAGGGATTCGACCTTCTTCATTTCAAGATTGAGGAAGCTCTGACGGTAATTCGGTGAGCGGAATCGGCCGATGCTCCGGAATGTCTTCCTCGATTTCCTTAACAGGGACAGCCGGGAGATCTATGGACTCAACGATTTGCCCCGAGAGACGCATATTGCGTTCTTGACGGAGGCCTTGAGCGTTGCTATCTTCCTGTGCCGCGATTATTGTGTGCTGCCTATCGGGTTTCTGGCCGAATCCAGGCTTTGTCGTGAGGTTCTGCTGAAACGGAGAGCCGAATACATTTACCAACGGCTGATCCGTTTATCGATAAAAGAATATAACCTGGATCAGTTCTGGCAGAAAAAAGAGCACCAATACGCGCCCTTCAGGGAAAAGTATCAAGGTCTATTCGACCCAGAAATCATGACGTACTGCGCAGCGTCTCCCGATCCATTATTCCCAGAACCGTAGACGTGGCACAGGCAATCCTGACTGGCTGGGAAGAGGCACCGGATACGAACCCGGTATGGCGGGATCGCATTTACGACCCGCCCGGGGGTGCGACTGAGCGCATTCGCAGAATACCACGCGAGATACTCGAAAGCGGATTTGCGGTTACCTGGCCAGCAATCGAAGCGCAAATCAAGGACCCGGTCGAGGTCTCGAAATTCCGCCACGTCCTCCAGAACGTTTACTTTTCGGCTTATTTGCGCGAACCCGGCTACGATCTCAGAGTCGTCACAAGCCTCCCATATGCATCTCATTCTTTTCTCGGTTCCCCTTCTGATCTTGCATACGACTACGACGCCCTGAGGGCGGCGCTCTCTTTTGATGGCATTTGGGATGTGCTATCTAATCTTTCGGCACCCAGCACGTTATATCTGAGGCGCAGAACCGGCTATCTTCGATTCCGTGAAACGTTTGACACGATTGCTTCGGAAGCGCTCGGCGTGCACGAAATCCGAAAAATTTTCGTTGCAGCGACTGAAGCGAGAAAGCCCAAAGCTCGGCTCTTGGCAGCCGTATCGCGAGCCTCGCGAAACGTCATCCCTCTGCACGGGGTCGCTGCAACGGAAGCGGATATAGACGAAATCGCAGAAAGACTGGGTGCGGTCGCCGACGCCGCTCTGGATATCAGGGAAAACTTAATCGAGGGGAAGCCACACGCTAGAGTCGAGAAGAGGAAAAAAGTGGGTCGTTCGATTCCATACGAAGTAGCTATCTTCGTTGCTCTTGAGATGGAAAGGAAAATGCTCGTCGATCGCTGGCAGCTTCAGGCTTCGGGCCTCGAACCAGTATGGCGCGGCGAGCTAGGTCGGTCTCGAGTGGCCGTGTTCGGAAGGGACGAAATGGGAAGAGTCCCGGCGGCAGTCGCGACAATGCGCTTCCTTTCCGAATTGAACAAAAAGCCTGACATGCTGATTGTTGCCGGCATCGCCGGAGGTTTCGCTCGGGAACAGGTGTTCTTGGGTGATGTGCTGGTTCCGACCAGCGTAGTCGACCTTGCGAGCAGGAGGATTCACAGTGACATTCGGACGGTACCGCAGTTCAGGCCGCGGGAGTTCGAAGTTGACGATCGCGTCTTGAATTATCTGAAGGCCGGGTTCAAACAACAGGAATGGGAGACGAGCGTAATAAGAGATGCTGAATGGCCTGAAAGCCGCAGACCCGGGATTCGATTCGGTCCAGTAGTATCCCTCGATGAAGTCGTTGCCAGTACAGATTGGGTGGACAAGCTCTGCGATTACTGGCCCAAGCTCCTGGGCATTGAAATGGAAGCCGGAGGCGTCTGTGCTGCAACAAAAACCTTTGGATTCGCGCCAGCTGTCCTCCGCGGAGTTTCGGATCTTGCTGATCCGTCGAAGTCGGATATGGAATGGAGGCGCCGAGCCATGAAAACACTGGCGCACCTAATTGAAAACCTCGATTTTGATGTCATCCTCTCCTGAAAATTTGAGTACTGCTCAGCATCTGTTTCAGATCCTTGACTCCGTCCTGGAGCCCCGATCATGTGCCTACGTCGCTGGGCCCCTTGACTCGGGGAAAGCACACTACGAGCGGATTGCGGCACAAAACGACTGCTCTGATCTCCGATCCAGTAATGAGGACCGGCTGAAGACGTTTGTCTGTCAGTTGCGAAGACGTCTCGATTACCCCGTTTTCGATCCAGGGCTGCTGAAAGTCGCGGGCTGGTCACCGCGCGATCACGGTGAGTTCTTTCTAGAGGTCATTCGGAAATATGCCAAAGAGTGCTGGTTTTTGGACGAATGGGAATACAGTGTCGGTGCTTCAAAAGAGTTCGTCTTCTGCTGGACTATCAAAACGCCATGCTATAGCGAATGCGGAGAACAAATCAGCGTAATTCATGGCATACGCCTGATCCGACAGGCGGCCGATTTTACGCGTAGCTTACATCTGGACGACACTAAGCTACGTTCTAGGGCAGATGATCTAGTACAGCTTGGAACGGCAGCCGAAGAGCCAGAAATCAGTGGTGGTTAACACACTGTACATACGCTACCTCTTTCTTCTCGCCCCTTTTCCTCTTGTTAGTTCCGGTCTGCGGAACGGCTCGGAGCGGTCAAGGCCGCGCCAGTGTGCGCGGCGAAGCGGAGCCTCGACGGCGAGCACCGTTCTGCAAACTCTCCTGTGAGCCGGTTATTCGGCTGACGCTTAGGCCTGTACCGGCGATCTTCGGCCGGCCGCCACGGACGGCCGGGTCGCGATCGATCAGAGTGCCGATTTCAGGAACCGCAGCCATACACTTAATCTACGCCATTTTTCTTGTCAGGTACGCCATTTTTCTTGTCAGATTTCGCCTGCAGAAACCCTCGTTGAGGGCGTATTCGCACTCGATCGAATTGGAGAAGTACGAATGTCAACCCTCATAACGGAAACGGAAGTGGCGAAACGACTCCATGTCAGCCTGGCATCGATCCGCCGGTGGCGCTTGGAGGGACGCGGCCCGGCATTCGTGAAAGTTGGGGCGCTAGTGCGATATCGTCCCGAAGACCTGGACACCTGGTTGAGCGAGCTTCCAACTGGCGGATGCGTTCAAAAGAGCCCACGGCGCTATTTGGAAGTAGCCGGCGGATAAGCCGAAAAGAGATCGTCCTGCGGATCTGAGACCAGACCTTTCATGATCCCGATTAGATCGGAACAGCCGCCGCGAACGGGCATGATTTTCGCAACGGGTCGACCGCGTTTCGTTAGCAGAATTCCTTGCGCAGGAAGATGGTCGAGCAACTGAAGACATTGCGCTCGAAACTGAGTTATGCTCAACGTCCTCATAATCGAAGTGTACAGGGAACCGCTCGCCTACCTCGCGGGACACAGCGATTTCGGCATGACCAGGCGCTACGTTCATCCGCAAACTGAGACAGTTCGCGCCGCGATGGAACGCGCACAAGCGGCCGGGGGTGGTCATAGTTTTGGGCATAGTGACCTCAAAGCCGACACTACAGGTTCAGCATCGAATTCGCAAAATGTTGATTTAGGAAGGAAATTGGTCGGGGCGAGTGGATTCGAACCACCGACCTCCTGGTCCCGAACCAGGCGCTCTAGCCAGGCTGAGCCACGCCCCGAACTCCTTCAGTCTAGCAGTCATTCCCGATCGGCGCTCGGGCTCAATTCTGATCGCGCAGCCGCTCAATCTACACGTATCAGCTTATGCCAAAAGTGCCGCTTTTTCACGCGTGGATTATTGGGTTCAACGCTATCCGCGTGACCCTGAGCCGATGCAGCGCGATGCGAAAAACCCCGCGGTTGGCGGGGTTGGGTCAGGCTAGCTCGTTTGCTAACCCTGGGCTTTGGATTGGAAGCTGCTGCTTTCGGAGGCGACGCTCCGTTGCCAGGTGGTCCAAGGTCATGCGCCTCGAGCTTGGCGCCTGCATCAGTGGAGACTAACTTCGCCTCTACTATGAAGCGCTTCGGAGCGGACCCGACGTAATAAAACGGATAACAAGTGATCATGGTGAGCAGCTTTGGTTGACTGCTCGCGTTCGCGGAAGAAGTTACGCCTGGAATAAGCCCGCCCCCGTCGGGTTGCAGAACACTAACATCGGACGGCTTGACGATCTCTGTCGACGCCACTTCGTAGCTGTACGTTCCGTTCGGCGATTCGAACGTCACAACATCGCCCTTTTGAATGTCCTTCAGAGCGCGAAAAAGCGTATCCCGATGTGCGGCAATCGCGAAGTTCCCAGCCTGTCCAGGTAAAGCTGTCGAAGGGACATGTCCAACAGCAACGCTCAATGTTTTGTCGTCTACACCTTCACGAACCATGGAGGAAAGGTTCAGTCTGCTAATTTCGATTCTGCCCAACAGAGCGCCGGTGACGGGCGCGAGTGATTCCGGTGCACCGGGCGCGGGGGAGGGCGCAACATGCGGGGCGGGGATAGCCGGGCTCGCGGATTTCTCCCCGACCAGAAAGCCAAAAGGCGTCTGTTCTCTCAAATAATCCGCAAAACTTACACCTCGACGCCCGCCGATCTGCTGATCGAATGCCCAATTCTGGTACGCCTGGTAAACATATTGATCGGACAATGTGTAAGCGTAGAAACCAACGCCGCCCAAGCCAAGAACCAGCAGCAGTACGCGAACGTGGTTCAGAATCGCAAGTGCTGCGCCAGAGCTCCTGAGGCGCCGTTTCGTGTTATGGCTGTGTAAGCCAGGCTTGATGAAGTAAGTTGTGGGATCAGGACCGGTAATTACTCGTCCACTCATATCTGCCAAAAACCTTATTGTTGCTTCTGCTCTCTTGGTTTGACCCCTTGCTGAGCTATTAACTCTGAAAAGGGAATAGTCGTGTATGTCGTGCGAGTTCGTACCGCGAGCTTGCGGCCATTTTCTCTGGCGATTACCTTCACGGTTCGCACTGTCCGCTTATCCGTGATTTCTTCCGGCACATAGCCGACCGTGTAACAGTTCCGAATGTCCTGAGCAATTTTGTGAAACACAGGAACAACTTCCTCCAGAGTAGCCGGTTCAAAGAATTGGCCGCCGCTGATGCTAGCAATTCGCCGCAGAACTCCGGGATTGAGGTCGCGATCTTCGGGATCAAACAAACCG
>JAFASD010000095.1 GCA_019244945.1 Acidobacteriaceae bacterium
GTCGCGAGCCAGTACCACGCCGGATACCCGCTCCACGCCACGCGTGCCCGGGTCTGCTTCGCTGCGGCCAGGGCTGCGGAGGCTTCGTTCGCGCTGACCGGTCCATTAGTTTCCATGTCGGCAACTCTACAGTTTCCAGATAGGAAACACAAGCGGGCCGACTTGGGAGCAACCGCCCGGGCACGCCGCAGCCGGCCCGGCGGACCGCCAGCGCGCGGCGGCTGCATGACACATTCCCTGCGAAGGCTGCTCTGAGCGAAGCACTGAATGAGGTCAGGAAAGCAGAAGAAGGGAGGCAACGGCACTGAGCCAGCCGATCATGGCTGGGACGCTCGCGTGGTGGCTGGACCACCAAGGCACACCTGGCCTGCGAGCAGGGCAGAAGATGCTGCCGCCGGTGGTGACTGGCGGGCATCGTGGCGACAACCGGGCCGGGCCGGGGCGTTGCGAGGGTGAATCCGGCTTTTCGTGACCGAGTCACTCGGTCCACGGGCCGGGACCATGATCATGGCGACGCCCGGAAATGAGCTTCTGACCTGGAACGTTTCCGAGCCGCCTATCGGATCGAACCGATGACCTACGCATTACGAGTCAAACGAGGGTAGTCCACGGGTATCCACGGCGGTCTTCGGCCCCCAGTTCAGCGGCGCTCCTGGAGGTCGCCTGGTCCAAGCGGGTCCACGGGTATCCAGACCCGTTGTTAGCATCCGCGTTAGCACTCGGCCCCCCATTCCCTGTCACTCGCCAAGCGCAGCTAATGTAATCCGGTGGTAAGCCGAACCGACCGCAGGGCGCGCAGCGCCCGAGGATCGGAGCGGCGCGGCAGTAGCTTGACCTCCCGGCCATGGGAGCGAACCGTGTTCGGCCACCTCCCGGGACAGTTCGCCTGGTCTTCCCCGTTCTCGCAGGCGCCGAATCCCGAGCGACCGGACGCAGGGTCAAGGGTCGGCGCAGCCGATCGCGCGGCGATGCCGTAGGCGCTCTTGAGGCTGCGGGAATGAGCGGATAATCGAAACCGAGAAGGAACACCTACCTACTTCCCGGTCCCTGCCTACCTACTGCACAGCAATTCTCGGCTCGCGGCAGGCCCGGATAGGGAAGAAATCTGTTGATGGTCGCACGAGATCGCTACCTTTGATCGCCGCGTCTACTTCACTAACTATCTCTGAAGACTCTGCTTTCGAGCGGCCTTCTATAAGCATCTGACGCCCCGTTTCAGTGGCCAGAGGGATTAGATCCACGTCATCGCCGCTTGACGTTACCTGGAATGTGAGAACTTCCTCATAGATCTTCTCTCCGAAGCGATTCGTAAAGCTCCGCTCCTGCCATCGGACAAATTCAATTCCAAGGATCAATTCGGCGAGGCAACCCACAATCTCACCGTTGGCGAATGCGACTCCCCTTACTCGGGATTCTCTGCCGATTACGATGATTGCATGCGCGCCCGGACGACATACACGCCGGAAATCAAGCATGGCGAGCATGATATCTTGGGCGTACTGCACCACAGTGAGGAACCTGTTTTGTCTATGCTTTCTGTTCGAGCCGATCTCCGTCTTTGCCGCCGACAGGACGTTCCATCCGAGACTCTCGATTGCTGGTCGATAGTTCTGATGATAATTAAATACGTTGACGTATGGGGGCGATGTAATTATAAGGTCCACAGAGTTTTCCGGGATTGGCAACTTACGCGCGTCGGCCAGGTGAACTGAGCACGGCACCACCTCTGAGGGAAGGCTGGTAACGACATCTGAAACTTGGCTGAGCGCGCGATCCAGAAGTTCAGCTTCGAGTGATCTTCTGTCCCCCATAGCCAACATCATCGCCACAGCGATGATGTTGGCCTCATAATCTGATGAGGCGTTCTCGTAGATCCCGACTACTTCTTCATGCAAGTCACCAGACGCTGCGCCAAATAGGGTGCCTTCTCCTCGCAAGATGCAATCCATGAGCTGCTGCCGAACTCTGTCTAGTACATCTTTGCGTTCCGCTGGCTCAAGCGCGGTGAGCGTGAAGATACGGGCAAGCTCCAGGGCCGCAGGGTTGACCTCAGTTCCAACCGCGGCCATATTTCGGCGGGTCGCTTCTGCCAAGGTAGTCCCACTACCGACAAAAGGATCTAGCACGGTGGCACCTGCTTGGGCAAATGTATCGAGCAGGACACTTATGAGCCCGGGTGTGAACTGCCCACGCCAGGGAAACGCGCTGAGACGTTCCCTTGCTGTGACATCAAGCAACTCTTGCGATACAAATTGCCGGTCAATGTTTCGCTCACGTAGGCGCTTGAGTGCGGCCTTAACTTCCTTCTCCACATCCCCCATATCAGAAATACCCCCGCTCTAGAACATCGCTCTCCAAAGGATCCCTTCTGGTAAGCAGGCTTCTCAGGTGTTCAACGAACCGGAGAATCACATCCTCTCTTATCGGGTTCCTGTCCAAGTAGTTTATGTATTCACCGCGCAAACGAACCCGGCCAGCGCTCGTCGAGTATCGCGAGCGAACGTTGGACGCAAGGCGTTTTCCGCGAAGGATCAGAACTTCATCGATATCAGTACCTGCGGAACTGATCGGAGTCATGTCTAGATATTCACATATGAGATAATAGCGAGCTGCCGGAACGGCAAT
>JAFASD010000194.1 GCA_019244945.1 Acidobacteriaceae bacterium
GCGCATGCGCTTGCCGAATCTGTTGCAAACGGTGACATTCGCCAGTACCAGCAGTTCCATCGGAACTTGATGAAGCGTCCGCAGCAGATGGCATCCCTCATGTTGCTGCTGGAGCGGAGTGGTCAGCTGCAAAAACGCGGTCTCGCAGGCTTGGCTCAAAATCCGGCAATATTCAGATCCTTACTCGCGATCCACGTGGGAGTAGGACGATTTCGAGATCTCTGGTCTCGCGAACTCTTCCGTTTTGGACGGGCATTCTTTGCAGCTTAGATCTGGGTAGCATGCGCGCCCGTATTATTCTGAGGCCAACGATATGTCTCATCCTCTTCGTATTTGCTCCCGCACTCTGGGCTGAAGGGGTCTCAGTCGAATTGGACCCGGGCAAGACCGAAGTTGCGTTCGTATTAAGTGATGTTCTGCACACCGTACATGGCACATTTCGGCTAAAAGAGGGTCACGTTTCGCTTAACCCGGAAACCAACGCAATGAAAGGTGAAATTGTGGTTGACGCCGCCAGCGGAAGCAGCGGAAGCAACGCTCGGGATAAACGCATGGCGCGGGACATCTTGGAGGCGCAGCGCTTTCCCGAGATTCGCTTCAGCCCGAGCGCCAGCGTTGGCTCGATCGCTCCAAGCGGGGTATCGGACCTCCAGATCACGGGCTTATTCCTGATCCACGGTCACGCGCACAACATCACAATCCCGATGCATGTTCAGATCTCCCAAGATCAGGTAACTGCTACGGGAAAGTTTTTCGTTCCATATGTCGAATGGGGCATGAAAAATCCGAGCAACTTTCTGTTGAAGGTCAACGACAAAGTTGAAATCGATCTCAACGCAGTCGGACATATTCAGCGTGGGAGTGTCGCTCCACCTTAAAATCGGACCAGCCCCTATCCACCCCGCGTTTAGCAAGAGGCCAGCTCTTCAGGAAACGGCTCCATCCAGTATTCAGTCCAAAGTATCGAGGTTTCTGACGGCAGACACATCAAATGATTACATTTCAGCGGTAAATAGCGTGATCGGCGTGTGCAAGGACGCCGAAGAGGGTTTCCGAGGGGCTGCGAACGCGGTCAAAGACGCAAGCCTGAAGTCCGTTTTCGAGGAGTATTCCAGCCAGCGCGCTGAATTCGGGAACGAGTTGCGCGCGGCGGTCAAGAACGCCGGTGGCGAACCGGCAGATTCTTCCGGGATTTTGGGGACGCTGCATCACGGCTGGATCGCGCTGAAAGGGGCTCTAACAGGGCACAGCGAGCATCAGATCCTGGAAGAGACAGAACGAGGCGAGGATTTTTCCCTGAGCAGATATCGGGATGCATTGGCGCACGAAGTCCCCACTGACTTACGCTCAGTGCTGGAGAGGCAGTATCAGCAGGTGCAGTCCGCACATACCCGAATCAAAGCCCTGCGCGATTCCTTAGCAACGCACGGAAGCGCGGTGGCATAATTTTTCCTCGGCAAATGCGCCATCAGTGCAGTTTTGGGAGTTCCTCGCGGTCGACGCTGCTTCCGAGGTTACTGCGCCACTAGCGACATCAATAAGTCACGTCTTACATGCATGCTGAGCGTTGCTCGCTGGAAGTTGGAAAATCCGAAGCCGCTCTGGTTATGTTGTGGCGTCGGCTTGGCGCTCACGTGTTTCGCAGGTCCGTCACTCGCCGACAATCAGATTCAACAGGCTTACAGCGACATGTACAATCTCGAATTCGAGCACGCCCATGCGGCGCTTGCCGAGTACGAGCGCACGCATCCGGACGATCCTCTTGGGCCTGTTTCCGATGCTGCGGCTTGTTTGTTTTCCGAATTCAACAGATTGCATATCCTACAATCTGAATTTTTCCTCGACAATTCTTCAATTACGCACTCCAAGGAATTAACACCAGATCCTCAAGTGAAGGCGAGATTCGATCGCGATGTGAGCAAAACGGAACGGCTTGCCGCAGCAGAGATGAACGTCGCAGGCGAACGTGCCAATGCCATGTTCGCGAATACGCTTCGCCTGGGACTACATGCTGATTACCTGGCTTTAATTGAGAGGCATGACTTGGCAGCGCTTTCGGAAATGAAGAGGGCAAGAGCACTTGCTGAGCAACTCCTCTCAGAACATCCAAAATATTACGACGCCTATATCGCAGTAGGTGTCGAAAATTACCTTTTGAGTTTGAACCCGGCACCGATTCGCTGGATTTTACGGACGACCGGCGCAGAAACTGACAAGGAGAACGGGCTTGCAAAACTTCGCCTCACCGCGGAGAACGGGGAATACCTGGCGCCGTATGCGCGATTGCTGTTAGCGGTAGCTGCACTGCGGGACGGAAATCGCAATAAAGCACGCGAGTTGCTGTCGTGGTTAGCCGCGAATTACCCGCAAAACACGCTTTACCGCGCCGAGCTCGCGAAGCTTCGCTGAAGGGCAGCCAGAGGACAAACCATCATGCGCGTACCGTCGTCAAGGTCTGCTGCGGCAGCGTTCATTGCGATTCCAGAGCCGCGTAAGCCAGCTTGTGGAATTCGCCCATAGTGTCCGGAGATCCCGGGTGGAGCTGGGCCATGAAGACGGTGATCATGTCTTCCTTCGGGTCAATGGTGAATCCGGTGTAGAAGAAACCTCCCCACGAGTATTGGCCGGGACTGCCAAGCTCGTGTAGCGGCGTTTTGACGCCATCTATTCCGAACCCGAGGCCGAATGCCTGATCGGGGAACTTGGGACCAAGCTGGTCGTGCGTCATCAGCTCAACCGATTTTCTGCTGATCAACTGCGCCTTCCCTAGCCTCCCTTGATTCAGCATGAGTTGGCAGAAACGGGCGTAATCCGAGGCCGTCGAGCACAGACCAGCGCCGCCCGAGAAGAGTTTCTTCGGACCACGCACCGGATAATCGGCGGAGTAGGAAAACGTTCCTTCCGTGATGGGCGTATCCGGGAAGCGGGACAATCCCTTGCCTTCATACCAGGTGTACGCCGTGGCGAGCCGGTCGACCTTATCTTGAGGGACGAAGAAAAACGTGTCCTGCATACCAAGCGGGTCAAATATGCGTTCCTTCAAAAATTGATCGAGCGGTTTGCCGGAGACGACTTCGATCAAATACCCGAGCACATCGATGTTCAACCCGTAATTCCAACGTTCCCCGGGATTGAAGAGCAGCGGCAGGCGAGCCAGGCGCTTGACATTCTCGCCGATCGTTCCGTCGAAAGGAAGCAGGCCGCTCGCGACGTTCGCTTCTTTATAGAATGAGCCGAGCACGGGGTCCCAGTTGTAGGTGATGCCGGAGGTGTGCGTCAGCAAATTTCTAACGGTGATGGGCTGAGTCGCCGGAACCGTATAGGGTTTCCCATCTTTCGGCGCGACCAGCACCTTTGCGTCAGCGAATTCAGGGATGTACTTCGAGATTGGGTCTTCGAGCTGGAATTTTCCTTCCTCGTAAAGCATCATGGCTCCCAAGGTCACGATCGGCTTGGTCATTGAGCAGATGCGAAAGATCGAATCGGTTTGCATGGGCTTCGCGTTTTCGCGATCCTGTTTGCCGTTTGCCTGAAGCCAAATCACTTGTCCGTGACGAGCGACCAGTGTAACCGCACCGGCGATTTCTCCGCGATCCACGCTGGCTTGAACGACGGCCGCAATCCTCTTCAAACGCGCGGAGGAGAGCCCGACTGATTCGGGTTGTCCCTTAACTTGCTGAGCAGGCGTCTGGCCGAACGCGGCGATTCCGAGTGAAACCAGTACAAGCCAGCGACGCGTCAGCAGTGACACGCTATTCTGTGCTCTTTCCAGTTATGTTGCGAATGAACGCCACTTCAGCCGGACGATAGGGCGTGCCGTCCTTGTGGAAGATGTCGTGAAACCAGACGCGCGGCGGATGATCGACATAAGGATGCTGCCATGAATCCCAAGGCATGTAGGTCTGCGACTTTCCGGCGACGAAGCCCCAGTTGATTGCGCCCACCTTGTATTTCTTCGCGACAGGCAGAATGTTTTCAAACGTGCTCTCGCGGGGTCGCGCCATATATTCGGTGCAGATGAGCGGGCGCCCATATTGCTGCAACCACTTCACCTCTTCCTCGAATTTGGCTGGCGGATCGTAGTTGTGAAACGAGATGACATCCGACAGTTCGAATTGCTTCTTGGCCATCGCCGATAAAGTATCGGGGGCTGATGGATCTTCATGGAAAATGGCACTGGTCAGCGGCTGTTCCGGCTGCGCCGAGCGCGCCCACGCGAAAGCTTGAGGTACAAGCGCGAGAATGAGGTCCGTCTTGTTCTTTGGGTCGTGCGCCCCATAGCTACCTCCATTCTGGTTATCGGGCTCATTCCAGACATCCCAGCCGAGTATGCGATTGTCTTTGGCGAATGCTCCGACTACGCCTTTCACGTACGCTTCCAGCCGCGGATATTGGGACGGATCCTGGAGCGCCTCGGCGCCCGGGCTTTGAACCCAACCGGAATTGTGAACGCCAGGCCGAGGCTCTCTTTGTTTCCCGAGATGCGGGAACGGATCCCAGCAGGAATCGAACAATACGAAGAGCGGCTTGATCTTGTGACGATCGCAGATCTCGAGAAAGGTGTTGATGCGCTTCTTGAATCCTTCGCTGTCTTGTTTCCAAAGCAAATCATGCAGGAACACGCGCATGGTGTTCATGCCGAGCCCTTCAGCCCAGCCGAGTTCCGTATCGATGCGCTTGGGGTCGAACGTGTCGGCCTGCCACATTTCGAGTTCGTTGATGGCGTCAGCCGGGAGGTAATTGCTGCCAACCAGCCACGGCTGGTGCTCATACCAGGCATTGGCGGCTGATTGGGTCCACCGCTCGCCTGGTTGCGAAGCGGGCTGCTGCCGGGCGAGCAACAACGCCGATAGAACGAACGAAATGCAAAGGGCAAATCCACCGAGTTTTCGTTTCATGCTGGGCTACTCTCCGGTCAGTCTACTTGGAACGCTTTCACTACGTTGTGACGCTTTCTTGAGCGGAAGGTATCATTACCGCTGGCGTGCAGGAATCCGTATGGGCGCTCAACCGGCGGATTGTGTATTCTAATCCGGTTGGGAGGAAGCTCCGTTGGAGCGCGCGCTCGACAGCGTCGAAGTTCCGTTCCGCGAGAGCGACGATGGAAGGTCCGGCGCCGCTCAAGCACACTCCGAGAAGGTCCGGATGCTCGAGTGTGAGTGCTGCTTCCAGACCCGGAACAAGTTTCTGGCGAAACGGCTGATGGATCCGGTCATGCAGCGCCTCTCGTAGGAGCGAGAAATCGCCGCTCTGCAAGGCTTGCAAAAAGAGCGCGACACGCTGCAGATTGAATACTGCATCCTCGCGCGCAATGCGCCTCGGTAAGGCGCGGCGGGATTCATACGTTGAAAGCGAGAGTTTCGGCGTTAAAACGATAAAACGCAGCGATTCCGGCCAGGGAAGGCAAACCGCGAAAACGGAGCGGTCCGGCATCTGGCAGCTGACGGTGAGTCCGCCGAGCAGAGCTGCGGCGACATTATCGGGATGGCCCTCCAACGCACACGCTGCATTCAGCAATCCTTGCGGCGGAAGTGGACCTGCAATGGCCTCATAGAGGCGCAGGCCCGCTACGGTCGCGGCCGCGCTGCTTCCTAACCCCGCTTTTGTGGGGATATCGCTGTGGACTGTGATGAAGAGTGAAGGGAATGAGCCGCCGCCTTGGCTCGCCAGAAAGCGGAAGGCTCGCTCAATATAGTTTTCTCCATCGAGTTGGAGATTTGTGAACTGGAAGTGCAGTTCGTTGACGCCGGGGGCCGCGCGAACCCGCAAACGCAGATAGAGCTGAATGGCGACAGCGAGTGTGTCGAATCCCGCCCCAAGATTGGCAATCGAGCCGGGAACTTCAATTGCCAGGTCCGGAGCCTCGAGCGAAGCCCCTGCGTGCTCAGCGGGCAT
>JAFASD010000222.1 GCA_019244945.1 Acidobacteriaceae bacterium
TTCATCGCCATAATAGATAACCGGCGTGCCCGGCATCGAGAACAACAGCGCATTCATCACTTCAATGCGGGGACGGTCGTTCCCGAGCAATGGCGCAAGGCGGCGGCGAATTCCGAGATTGATGCGCGCGCGCTGATCCGAGGCGTACACGCGATACATGTAATCGCGTTCTTCGTCGGTAACCATTTCGAGCGTGAGCTCATCGTGGTTCCGCAGAAACATGGCCCATTGGCAGGTTTCCGGGATCGCAGGAGTATGCTTCAGAATGTCAACGATCGGGAGCCGGTCCTCCAAGCGCAAAGCCATGAAGAGGCGCGGCATTAAAGGGAAGTGAAAATTCATGTGGCATTCATCGCCGTTTCCGAAGTAGGCAATGGCGTCTTCCGGCCACATGTTCGCCTCGGATAGAAGCATACGGCGAGGATAGGCTGCATCCAGGTGCTGCCGTAGCTCCTTCAAGAAAGAATGCGTTTCCGGAAGATTTTCACAACTGGTCCCTTCACGCTCGTATAGGTAAGGAATCGCATCCAGACGAAAACCATCCACGCCCATAGCGGCCCAAAAATCGAGGGTGTGCATGACGGTGCGCTGCACTAAAGGATTGTCGAAATTCAAGTCCGGCTGATGCGAAAAGAAGCGATGCCAGTAATAGGCCTTGGCTACGGGATCCCAGCTCCAATTGGACGGCTCGAAATCTTTGAAGATAATTCGGGTGCCCGCATATTTATCAGGCGAGTCGCTCCAAACATAGAAATCGCGCCACCGCGAGCCCGCCTGGGCCGAGCGCGAACGCTGAAACCAGACGTGCTGGTCTGAAGTGTGATTGATGACCAGCTCTGTGATCACGCGCATTCCGCGGCGATGGGCTTCCCTCAAAAAGCTCTGGAAATCTCGTAAGGTTCCATACGCCGGATGCACGCTGCGGAAATCCGAGATGTCATACCCATCGTCCTTCCACGGCGAGGGGAAGAATGGGAGCAGCCAGATGGCGGTGACGCCTAAATCTTCTAGATAGTCCAGTTTTTCCGCAAGGCCGCGAAAATCACCCATTCCATCGGCGTTGCTGTCGAAAAACGCTCGGACGTGAAGCTCATAGATGATTGCATCTTTGTACCAGAGTGGGTCATCTTCCAGCCCGCTGAGAATTTGCGATTGAGGCATGCGGCTTCGCGTGATCTAACCAGTGGAGAAACTGACCCACCGCAACAACATCTGACAACAAATAGCGCGCGTGGGTTTCGGCTGCCTCACCGACTCTGATCGTAATTCCTTCCGGGATCGCCGCAAACGCGTCTTCATCGGTGACGTCATCGCCAATGTAAATGGAGAGCGAAGACGCAGGAAGAACTTCGCGAGCGATCCATTTAATCGCGTGTCCCTTGTGCCAGTCGACCTGCGGCTTTACTTCGATAACCATCTTCCCTTCACGGCAACTGAAAGACCGGGACCGGCCGACGGTGCTGAGCGTGACGCTCCGGACCCAATCATGCAAATTCTCAGTAACGCGCCTGAAATGGACGCTTAAAGTCAGGCCTTTGTCTTCTACTTCCAACCCGTCCGTGTCACAAAGCGCGAGTTTTAATTGAAGCGATAAGGAACGCAGCTCACGCCGAAGCGTTTCGGCTTCAGGCTCACGGAAACAGATCGAATCCGATTCGATTTCGAGGCCGTGATTACCGACGTAGATCACATCGGTTAACCCCACCCGCTGCCGCACATCTTTCAAGGCCCTGCCGCTAACAACCGCAACAGTGAAATCGGGCCGCGCAGTCAAAACTTTCAACATGGACCGGATATGAGGGTCGAGCTGCGCATCGGTCGGATGGGGGACGATCGTGGAAAGCGTTCCGTCAAAATCCAGAAATAAAGCGATTTGAGCGCACGAGCTCACGCGCGGCTCAATCTCATCGAGACTCGAAAATACCGGCGCGGGATGATGTATCTGCTCCACCATCGTCATACCGCAATCCCCAAAGTCGCGGGGCTATAGCTTTCATCGAGGGATTCCGGAAATTCGATTTTGGCCAAATGGGAAAGAAAT
>JAFASD010000328.1 GCA_019244945.1 Acidobacteriaceae bacterium
CGAACGGATGGGTCTTCGTTGGGGAACAGCTCGGCGAATTCGAGGCGGCCGAGAGCGTAGATGCCCATTTCGAGCGAAGGAATGCGGAGCAATCGCCATTCGGTATCGGCTAGAGATTGGACCAGGTTTTGTTCTGCTTCACTGGCAGGTTCGAAGCGCCTCACGAACTGCGAGACGTGCGATTCGTAGAGAGCGGCATCGTCGCCGGGGAGTAGGACCGTTCGGCCGGTGAGACCGGTTTTGACGGCGTTTAAGGAAGATTTGGCTTTGCCAGTTTCGGAGGTTGGGCCGGTGGAGAGTTGCGCGTTCTTTTGATTTGCGGCAATTTGGGCGGATGTGGACATATCGAAGCTCCTTCAATGAGAATTGCTGGTTGACGTTAGCACGGGAGCGGCGGAAAACGGATCGATGGGTCGCGTGAAATTGGACCTAAGCGGAAGCGGCTCAGAGGTATAGGACTATTTGTGAGAGCCGTGACTCACTTGCGGGCACGTTTGTCAAAAGGTTCTTCGTAATCCGAATCGCAGCTGGAAAGGTTCGACGGGATGGAAAACGTCTGTGAATGCTGACTCGGCTGTGGGCGTTATGCGGGATTCATAGGCGTAGTCGATGTCGTGATCTTTGCGGTTCAGCAAGTTCAAAGCCTCGACCACAAAACTCCATTTTTCGGCAATTCTATAACGGACCTCCGCATTGAGCAATACCGTTGCATTTGAGCGATAAATGCCATCGGATGTCAGATCGCGTGGACCAAAGGCGCGCAGGCGCAAACTCGTCGAAAAGCGGTTGTAATCGTGCATGGTGATGCCCGAGGAAACGACTAATCCAACGGCTTCGGGTACGCGCTTTCCACCCGGGCTGTTGGGCGCAGCATCGGCCGGGTCGATGGCGGTAAAGAAGGCTCTGGAATCCGCAACATCGAAATCAAAAGCCCAATGTTCCAGCGGCGTGTAGTAGTTCGCCCATTCGATGCCATAGCGGTTGCTCGGCGAAGCTGAAGCAACGGTTCCCCCGGTGTCGCCATCCTGCTGCAGCTCGGAAGCACTGTGGAGATACCAGAGCGAAACGGTGCTTTGCAGATGCGAGAAGGCCGTCGTGCGCACACCGATTTCCGCGCCCTTCGTGGGGACCAGAGCGGGGATTCGCACGGTGGTAGTGGGAAATGGATTGTCCGGCGAGATTGGTTCCTCGGTTTGCGTTGCGCCACGCGCGTCATTGCTGTGAAAACTGAATCCGCCCTGTACGTAGAACTCAGTCTTGGACCAGGGGCCGAAAATCAAACTCGCCTTTGGTTCGGGCAAGAACTTGTTGACCGTGCCCGAATTGGCGGTCGCAAAGTTGACAGCCGGAGCGCCAGGCAGTTCGGTGGCGGTGTAACTGGGAGTCAAGCTAGTGACGACATATGTTGCGTCGTCGCCGCGCAGGGCCAGGACCGAGCGGAATTTATCCGACCACTCGATTTTATTTTCCGCATAAAAACCGACCATCGTGTCGGTAAATTTATTCAAGTCCGTGTCCGCGGGTAAGACCGCAACCAGGTTCGGATTGGTATTGCATGCGTCGATGGGTTCAGCATTGCAGGGGTTGCTGTCATTCTTGTTCGTGCGCAGGCGATTTTCGGTGCGGTACAGGCCGTTGTGGACCCAATCGTTGCGGACCTGCAGTCCGATCGTATTTTCCACTTTGCGGCCGAACCATTCGCTCGAAATTGTGTGGTGTGCGTCCAGGCCAACCACCCAGCGCTTGTCCTGCTGTTCGAACTGATCACCCTTAACGGGGTCATCCAGGTAGTAAGTGAAATCGGAAAACAGATCGAGGTCGTAATAAAAACCGTAGACCGTGATCTTCGTCTTCGATCGTGCGCGTTCGCGATGCCATTCAGCCTGCAGACTGTAACGCTGTGAATTGCCTCCGTCGGTCGGGTTCAGGGCGCCGAAGAAACCAACGAGGGGTGTCGCGGTAACGGGGATCTGATCGCTCGAGTTCCATTTCCCGTGGTAACCGCGGGCCGTTATGCTGAAACCGTTGGTGTCGTCGCCGTAGCTGTAAGTTAGAAGGCCGTTGAATTTGGCATAGCCATCGGGATGCGTCCACGGGCCGTCATCGTAGTAGGCTTCTCCGCCGAACAGCAAACTGCCGGAGCCGACCTTTTGCGATACTCCGAAAACGGCGCGGCCATAGCCATACCTGCCGCCTTCGACTTGAACGAAGTTCTCGGGTAGAGTCTTGAAGAATTCCAGATGGGCGGATCCGGCTGAGCCAAAGTTGCCGACATCGGCGTAATATGGACCTTTCTCGAAATTCACCCGCTGCACAAATTCGGGGATGACGGTGTTCATGTCCGAGTAGCCCTCGCCATGCGCGTGGGATGGCAGGTTTAACGGCATGTCGTCGATGAAAACGGCGAAGTCTGTGCCGTGGTCGAGATTGAAGCCGCGCAGAAAATACTGGTTGGCTTTGCCGCCGCCGGCGTGTTGAGTGATGATTACACCGGGAACCGTCTCCAGAACTTCTCCAGAACGAAGGATGGGACGATCTTCGATTTCCTTTGCGCCCACGGTTCCCTGGGTAGCGGAATCGGCAATGCCGACCAAGTCATCCTCACGGCCCTGCACTTCGACGGTGGTGCTGACGGCGCCGACACCCAGAGAGATGCGCAGCGGGGGTGGCGCCTCGGTGGTCCCGATGGTGACGGGGATTCCTTTGGTTTCAAAACCGGGATTCGAGACGACGAGTTGGTAATCGCCTGGCGGGAGCCCCGAAATAAGGAAGGCGCCCGTGGTGTCGGACTGTGTCGTTATTTGAACAGTACCGTTCGCGCTCCGAACCAGTACCGTAGCCCCGGCAATCACCGCGCCGGATGTGTCAACGACAGTTCCTGATAATTGAGGCTGATAAGAGTTGTCAGTCGTGGCGGGCTGCGTCTTCTGCGCGGCTAGGGGCGTGTCGGCTGCCGAGGCGTAGCAAATGGAAGTCAACAGCAAGGGTGCGATGACGAGCAGCCGCGGCATGATTTCCTCCCGGCAGTAGTACGAATATGAGAAACGTAGCACGGGTCCTAAGATGGTAACACCCACCTCAAAAACGTATTACGTGTTAGTAGGCCCGTTTGGATGCTCGTTGGGGTTAAAATTGCGGCGAATACGACGTGCATCCGTATTTGGGCCTGATAAGGAGATGCAGTGTTCCAAAAGTGTTCCATTGGTCACCACTCCAAGGCATTACTGCTTGCGATTGGGCTGATGTGTGGGTCTGCTCGGGTTTCGCACGCTCAGACTGAAGCCGTTCCGCGAACAAACCAAGGAACAAGCTCCAATTCGCAGCAGGCCTCCATGTCGGGCATGGGGATGGCGGGCATGCAGATGATGGATATGAATTCGGCAGGCATGTTCCTGATGAACAACATGTCAGGGACCGCGGTCAATCCGGCGGCGTGGCCGATGCCCATGCTGATGAAACCGTTAGGCTCATGGAACACCGCGTTCATGGCGCAGGCATTTCTAAACGATACCCAGCAATCGGGGCCGCACGGCGCTGACAAACTTTATTCCACGAACTGGCTCATGACAGATGCGGAGCATGGCCTGGGGAACAACGGAGCGTTTCAGTTTCAGCTTATGCTCAGTCTGGAGCCCGCGACTATTACAGACCGGCGCTATCCGCTGTTGTTTCAAACAGGCGAAACGGCGTTTGGGAAACCGATCGTAGACGGCCAGCATCCGCACAATTTCATCATGTCGCTGGGACTTCAGTACGCGTTGGCTCTTAGCGAAAACGTGACTTTAGAACTCTACTTCGCGCCTGTGGGCGACCCGGCACTCGGACCCACTGCTTATCCGCATCGCGCATCCGCAATGGAATTGCCGCAGGCGACTCTTTCTCATCATTTGCAAGACTCGACGCACATTTCCGATGAAGTAATTACCGCGGGGATTGCCTATAAAAAGGTCAAGCTGGAAGCGAGTGGTTTCTATGGTTCCGAACCGGGAGCGAATCGCTGGATCGTTCAGACGGGTCCGATGAACTCGTGGTCCGCGCGCCTCTGGTATTTCCCGACCAAGAACTGGGCTGCTCAGGTCTCCATGGGGCATTTGACGCACCCGGAAGCGCTTGAAACGGGCGATCAGTTTAGGAGCACAGCATCTTTGGAATATGTGAGACCTGTCTCCGGCGGCAGCTGGTTGTCCAGCTTGATTTGGGGTCGCGTACATAGTACTTATACGAAGCGCAACATGAACTCTTACACGGCTGAATCCGTGTTGCCGATTCATCGTAAGACTTTCATCACCGGACGAATCGAGTTAGTCGATAAAGACGAACTATTTGCCGGAGAGCCGGACATCGAACAATATCTGGATACCTTTTACGGGAGCACGTTTCGCATCGGGGCATACACGATCGGGTACACGCGCGATGTAGATATCTTCCGCAACGTAGAAACGGGCATCGGGGCTAACGTGGAAGCTTATTCGCTTCCGCAAGCGATCAAGCCGTATTATGGCGAGCATCCCATCGGCGGGAATGTGTTCGTCCGATTTCGACTGAGGCCGCGGTTATAGGGTTTCTGGCGGACTTCGGCGATTGTGGCTCCTACTTCGGTGATTGCGCCTTCGGGCCTTCTCCGGGATACAAACCCTCTAGCGGCCGATCATGCCCGTTTAGCGGCAGGTCTGGCCTAGGCAACATACCATCCCTCATGGCTGTGTTGTATAGGAAGATCGCCTCCACCACGGCCGCTTGCTTCAAGTCTGGTTCACTCAAATGCTCGTAAGTGTCAAGGTTGGTGTGATGCGTGCGGCTCATGTAGTCTCTCTCATCTTGAATAAAACTGAATCCGAGAAGACCAGCCCGCCCAAATGCCACCTGGTCGCTAGATCCGCTGGTCTGATTGCTCACGGTGGCGGCGCCTAAATCCGCTAACGGCTTCATCCACTGCGAGAAAATTTCGGCTGCGCCCAGATTGCCTTGTGTGTAAATGCCTAATATCTTGCCCGTTCCATTGTCTAAGTTGTAGTAAGCGTCAAACTTCTCCGCTTCGGGCTTCATCGTGGGCTTTCGCAGCACATCTCGCAAGGGCAGCGGTACTTCCTTGTCCTCCGGAGTTTCGGCGAAATGTAGCGTCGCGTAATGGCTTGTAACATAGCCGAAAGATCCGAAGAGACCTTGTTCCTCCCCAGACCAGAGAGCGATCCTGATCGTACGCCTCGGCTTAGCGTCCAACTTATTCAAGATACGCATGGCTTCCATCGCCACTACGACGCCCGCGCCATTATCGGTTGCTCCAGTTCCCGCGAACCAACTGTCGAGGTGCCCGCCCACCATCACAACTTCGTCTTTCAAGTTCGGGTCCGTGCCTTGGATCTCGGCAACCGTGTTAAATCCCTGGGCGTGCTCATCGTCGAAACGCGTTTCGATTCGGAGCTTCACCTTCGCGGCAACCTTCTGATCGAGAAGCCGTTTCAGACGATCCCAAGCTTCGGTTTCGATCACTTCCTGCGGGATCGATTGCCTCCGCTCTGGTTTGAAAACGAACCATCCGAGGGAGGCGTTCGAATCATCATGTAACACGCCGCCGGAGCCGCCGGGCACAATTACGGCGACAGCTCCTTCGGCCGCGAAGAATTTGGCGACCTTCTCTTGGAAGGCGAACCCTGCGAAGACTTTGTGGTAGTCCAAGGGCGTCTCAGCCGACTCGTCTAGCGGATATCGACCATAATTAGCCAGCTTCGCCGCATCAGCATGTTCCATTCGCGGCACGTCGTCTGGATCTACCTCTGGCGACATCGCTGCGTGCCCGTATAAAATCACCTTGCCCTTGAGCTTTCCTTTCCAGGGCGTGAACTCATCCTCGCTCTGCATACCGCGAACTGCGATGAGATCCGCGATGACCTCTCCATTGGTTGGCGGGGACCAAGGGGTAGCTTGCGCCAAGAATGTGCCGGAGCCTGGACTTACGATACTTAGCGACGCGCTCAACTGCGTCCAACCAAGGCCGAACTCGCCCCAACTCTCCAGATGAGCGTTGCGGCAGCCCATGGCGGTAAGGTGTTTGACTGCCCATTGGCTGGCCGAAGTCATAGAGGGGGAACCGGTAAGCCTCGGCCCGATGCCGTCCAATAACGCCGCCGCGTATTCCATTACGTGCGAGTGTTGAAATCCCTCGGCTCGAATACGCGAATACATTTGCAGATCCAGGATTTCCGCAGACTGCTTAGCTTGCGCCCGCGCTGAGAATGATTCGGCGAAGAGGAGCGCAAGTATAAGCGCATTTCGTAGATGGGCCATGTGCTTCATCCTAGTTGAAGACGGCGGGAACTCCGGCAACGGGGGCGCCCGAAGTGAAGTCCGTGTAGAGCCTCTGCCGGTGCGTCTCCGTCTTGCGATGGATCTACTTCGTCCCTTTGGCGACGGAAGCTTTCCGTTCTAGAAAAGACTTGAGGCCGAATATTTCGTGCGCCGCGGCTCCAGCGCGCAAGCCCGGTCGGCTCACTCGTATCTCAACGCCGTCATGGGGTCCACGCGCATGGCGTGCATGGCAGGCCCTAAGGTTGCAAGCATTGCCACCAGAACCAGTACGCCAACAACGGCAAGGAACGCCGTGAAGTCTAGTGCGCGCACGCCCGGAACCAGCAACAGAGTGATCGGCTGCACTGCAAACACCGCAAGGATCAGGCCCGCTAACAGCCCGGCTCCCACCAGCGTCAAACTTTGGCCACCGATCAGCCGGAACACGTCGGCTCGACTGGCGCCGATAGCGACGCGCACTCCGATCTCTCGTGTGCGCCGCGAAACCGAGTACGACAACACTCCATAGAGTCCAATTGACGCCAACACGAGCCCCAGTATTCCCATAGCCCCAAGCGTCGCTGCGCCGGCCTGGGTCGGCAGCAATGCGATTCCAAGTGCTTGCGTCATTGGCTTTGTTTCGATCGCAGCCGTCGAGTCGAGACTGGCCAGAATATCCGTTATGGGCTTCACGTACGCCCCGGGCGTGCTTGTGGTGCGGATCAGGAAGTGCAAATTGATGGGCTCGTCGGAAGCGAAATACGGTTCGTACACGGCGAGCCGCTGCTTTTCGCTCAGAGTGAAGTATTTGCTGTCCTTCGCAACCGCTACAATGAGCTTGCTTTTGTCGTTCGGCAGATCAATCTTGAATGCGTGGCCTACTGGATCGGCATCGCCGAAAACCATTCGAGCAAAACTCTCGTTTACAATGGCTACTGCTTGCGCGCCTCTCCGGTCTGCGACCGTAAATTCTCGCCCTCTCAGAATCGGAATTCCAATTGTGCGAAAGTAGTCCGGGCCCACACTCTCGCATTCAAATTCCAGGTGAATCGGATTGGAGGAAATATCGGTGCGAACAGCGGCTCCGTCGACGCAGTTGTCGTTCAACGGCACATGCCGTGTAATTGCCACCGACTCCACGCCCGGTATAGTGCGCAACCGGTCCAGCGCCGAGCGCACCAAAGACATCTGTCTGCGCTGATCGGAGTCGCTGTATCTGTCGGGCACGAGCCGCATATACGCCCAAATCGTGTGATGGACATCAAAACCTGGATTCATCACACTGGCGCAAAGCAGATTATGAACGAGCAGAAAACCTGCTACCAGCAATACAACCGATGTAGCAAGTTGCCCCCCAACCAACAGACGGTGTAAAGTCCATCTACTCGCGGCCTGATGCTCGTCCTGCTTCAACGCCTGATTTACGCCTTTTCGGACCGCTTTGAGAGCTGGGAGAAGACCGCACAGCAGGGCGCATGTCAACACGATACCCGCCGAATACCACAGCAACCGCGAGTCAGGCGCAACAACAATATGGATCGGTATCGGCACAGGCAGGTTGACGCGGTTAATTATCTTTGCGCAGGCGACGTCAATCATCAGTCCTGCCACACAGCCTAGAATGGCAAGCAGCAAGCTTTCAGCGAGCAGATGACGTACAACACGCCGCCTGCTCGCTCCAAGCGAAATACGTATTGCAATTTCGTGCGAGCGGCTGGAGGCACGCGCCAGCAACAAGCTGGCGACATTCGTACACGCAATCAGCA
>JAFASD010000333.1 GCA_019244945.1 Acidobacteriaceae bacterium
CAGCAAAGATTATTACGCCAAAGGTGCTGCGGAAGCAACTTTGCTCTCAGCCGCGGATTTAGCGGCCCTGCAACAGATTTCGAGCGCTGACGATTTCGCTGGAAAGCTCGCCTAAATGCAGCCGGCAGTTCTAATCCGCTTGCAGCCGCTGGGTCCATGGCGCTACGGCCCGGGTGAAGGCGGATTCGATCAACTCGATTCGCTCTATCGTAGCGACCGGCTGTATTCCGCCGTAACTCTCGCTATGAAACAACTCGGCTTTCTCGAGGAATGGCTGGACGCAACAGCGCGCGCGTCCACCCCGGCCGTCGTCTTCAGTTCGCTCTTTCCTTTTCAGGCCGACGTGCTTTTCGCGCCCCCGCCCGCGACGCTATGGCCTCCTCCTTCGGCACTGGTCACCGCTCCCAGCCCCGTGTTCTTGACCAAGCTCCGTTGGAGTGCAGCGCGTTTCGTGCCCTTGAGCCTCATCGAATCCATCCTCCTCGGCGAAAACGTTCTCGCAGATCAATGGATCCCTGATCCCGAGAGTGGCTGCCTCCTCCGTCGTGATCGGCCGACTCCAAGCCCTTTCCGTGCGGTAACGCGTACTGCCGCTGCGGTGGACCGCATCACGCGTGCCGCCGTGCATGTGACGCTCTCGGCCTGTGTCGAGTTTGAGCCAGGTTCCGGACTTTGGACCATCGCCCGCTACGCCGATGCGGGCGTCGAATCCACATGGAGTCTCAAACTCGAAAGTGCCTTCCGGCTGCTCGCCGACACCGGATTTGGAGCGCGCCGGAGCAGCGGCTGGGGACGAAGCGAAGTGCCTCAATTTCAAACAGGCTCCTGGCCCGCGTTGTTGACTCCAAAACTCAGCCGGAGTTTGCGAACCGAACGCCAGTCCCCAAACGGCGACACCGGCGCGCCGGTGTTTTGGCTTCTTTCGCTGTACTCGCCGTCGCCCGCTGACGCAATCGATTGGAAGACCGGTCAGTACCAGTTCGCCATCCGCGGCGGTCGCGTCGAGGGTGCGCTCGCTGCCGAAAAAAAGAGCGTCCACATGGTTTCAGAAGGTTCTGTGCTTGCATCTGACGCAGAGCCGATCGGTACCGCCGTAGACGTTGCTCCCGATGGCTTCGCGCACCCGGTATATCGCTGCGGCTTCGCGTTTGTGCTGAAACTTCCAACCCCAAGGTCAACTGCAGAAACAGAGCCTGTTGAAACTCCCAGTGACCCGGATGCATTGGAATCGCGTCCGTGTGACCAGCCCGAACCGGCGCCCGTGAATCTCGAACCTGAGCCGACAACCAACACCGGAGAACCGGGCGATGAGATATAAAGCCACAGTGTTGACGCCGCTCCTAGTCGGAGATGGCCGGGCGCTTTCCCCCATCGACTACATGGTCTGGAAAGATCAGGTAAACGTCCTCGATCAACCCCGCATCTTCAAATTGCTGGCGCGTGGACCGAGGCTCGAGAGCTATCTCACGCAATTGCGAAAAGCCACCAAGCTCGATTTCGCTTCATGGGGCGGCTTCGCGCAAAATTTTAGCCAGCGCCGGATCCCCTTCGACAGCTCGGAATCCGCCGCTGCCTGGAATTCCGCGCCTCCTGAGTCGTTATTTATTCCGACCTTCGCCGCCAACTATCGAGGCGCTTATCTTCCCGCTTCGTCGTTAAAGGGCGCGCTTCGAACCGGCCTCCTATTTTCGCGATGGTCGACAAACACCATCGAGCGGATCGCTGGTTCCCTAGACGGGGACCGTCTCCCACGTCGCGTCGCTGAAGCTGCTGAGACGAGCGCGGGAGCATCGCAAGTGAGGGCAGTGGCCATCGTCGACAGTCAGCCCGCGCCTGTATCCGCCTTCAAGATCTTCCTGACTCGTGTCGCTTCTTTGGACACGCGCCAACCCGGGAAACCGCAACTTGCCTGGAAGTTAGCCGGCCGCGGCGCGGTTCCTCCTCAGCGCAGCTCTGAATCCACTCCGACCTTCGCCGAAATGGCCGTCCCCGGTACATCATTCACAGGCGATTGGCAAGAACGAGGATTCTTTGAAACGCCAGAGCTAACCCGCGCCCTGGGCTGGAAATCTGCCCCTCAACCTGGATTGTTCACCGAGTCCGCAAATCAGTACGCTGCCGCTCAATTGGAGCTGCATACTCGATTCGCCGATACCACCGGCCTCACCGCTCTTCAACATACCCTTCAGGACCTGAAAGGCGAATTAGCTTCTGTGCAAGCTGCTCCATTGACCTGCCTACTCTGCGTAGGATGGGGTGGCGGCTTCCTCTCCAAGGCAGGTTTCCTCGATACCGCGCAAGAGTCCTACCGGAAGATTCTGCGTGGAGTGCCTTCGATCGGTAAGGCGATTCGCGAAAACCTTCCTTACCCCAAGACGCGGCGCGTGGTCTTTGCCGGTAACCAGCCCTCCGCCTTGCCCGGTTGGATCCGCCTGGAGTTTGAGAAGTAATGGTACTTTATCTGCTTCTCATCGCGAATTCGCAAATGTACGGGCTGAATTGCCGATTACTCCAGTATGATAAGAATGCTGTCTTCAACTCCAGGCACGGCAGTTTTGTTTGCGTATTTGCTAGCCAAATCGAGCTAAGTTATGCAAAACGCGATATATAACGCGTATTTCGGGTTCGCTGAAAATCCCTTCAACATCAGCCCTGACCCGGAGTTTCTCTATCGCAGCCCTCAGCACGAAGAGGCCCTGGCCAACCTTATCTATGGTGTACGCAGCCGGAAGGGCTTCATCGTCCTCACCGGCGAAGTCGGCACCGGTAAAACCACCATGCTCGAATGCCTGAGGGATTATCTCGATGCTCAGCGCATCGAGTTTGCTTTCATCTTCAATTCCCGCCTTACCCCCGAGCAGTTCTTTGAGATGATGGCCTACGATTTCGACCTGCGATGCGATCGCAAATCCAAGACCGATGTGCTGTTTGCTCTGGACACGCTGCTGGTAGAACAGACCCAGCGAGGGCGCACCTGCGTCTTGATCGTCGACGAAGCGCACAACCTGTCCTGGGATGTTCTCGAAGAGATCCGGTTGCTTGGCAATCTCGAGAACCGCCAAGGCAAGCTGCTGCAGATCATTCTTGCCGGTCAACCGGAGTTGGACCGGAAGCTCGACGCGCCCGACCTGCGCCAGTTGAAACAGAGAATTGTACAGCGGTGTTCGCTGAACCCCCTCGCGCCCGAAGAGGCCACCGCCTATATTGAAACGAGATTGGCCCGAGCGGGTATGCCGAACCAGACGGTCTTCTCGTCCGAGGTCATGGAAGAGCTTTACAAGAGATCTCGCGGGATACCGCGCCTCATCAATTTACTCTCTGACAACCTCCTGGTTACCACTTTCGCGATGGAGGAACGCAGATCCACTGTCGCTATGCTCGACGAAGTCTGCCAGGATCTCCGTCTCGAATGGCCCGGCTCGAATCGGGATCGTCGCGGCCGATCCCGCTACAGGAGTAGCGAGGAGCATATGCCCGAAGCCTCCGTGCCCATTAGCGGCGATTAGCTGTTTCGATGGATCCCATTCCCCGCCGAAGATTTCTCACTGGCACAGCCCAGATCGCGACATCCTTCATCATTGTTCCCCGGCATGTTCTCGGCGGGGCTAATTACGTTCCTCCGAGCGACAAAATCACCATCGCTTCCATAGGACTGGGTCGCCAGGGTCAGGCTGTGACAATGGATCTCTTGGCGCGGGGTAACGTGCAGATTGTGGCGGTCTGCGATTGCAACCGGGGCAGCAAAAATTATGTCGAGTACGACACAAACGCTCTCCTGAAGGCGGCCAGACAGTTGCTGGGACCTGGATACGAAAACTGGGGAGAGGACCTCTCGTCGCCAGGGCAGGTGAATCTGACTCACGATTTCTCGACTAGTCTCGGCATGGGTGGACGGGAGCCCGCGCGCCGCCTGGTTGAGGCCTATTACGGTGCACGGAAAGGTTCCCGCTCAGGCTCGTATGCCGGCTGCAAGGCGTACAACGATTTCCGCGAGCTTCTCGAAAAAGAAAGAGATTTGGACGCGGTCTATGTCGCGACTCCCGACCACTGGCACGCGCCCATCTCGATCGCCGCAATGCGCAAACACAAACATGTGCTGTGCCAAAAGCCGATGACGCACAGCATTGCCGATGCGCGTCGTGTGGCGCGGATTGCGGGAGAAATGAAGGTTGCAACGTCGGTGACCATCAACAATCCATCGACTGACGCCACCCGCCTCATTGCCCAATGGATTCACGACGGCGCGATAGGGCGCGTGCGCGAGGTTCACAACTGGTCGAGCCGTCCGTTCTGGCCACAGGGGGTTGAACGCCCGAAAGACCCGGACCCCATTCCGGAAGGGCTCGACTGGAATATGTGGCTTGGGCCCGCCCCGGAACGCCCCTTCAATCAAGGCTACCTGCCCTTTGTCTGGCGCGGTTGGTACGACTTCGGAGATGGTTCTTTTGGCGACATGGGGTGTTACAGCTTCGCCGGTGTATTCAAGATTCTCGATCTCACGCCTCCGACGTCTGTCGAAGCAAGCTCGAGCGAAACGTACAGCGAGACATTTCCGAAAGCCTCCATCGTGCATCTTAATTTCCCGCCGAATGGCAATCGGCCCGCGGTGGCTATGCACTGGTATGACGGCGGCCTTCGCCCACCTAGGCCAAGCGGTCTGCGGCCGGAAGATGAGCGACTCTTCACCCCTGGTGAAGATAATGAGGGCATCCTCTACGTCGGAGATAAAGGCCTGCTAATCGCGGGGTTCAATGGCGAGCATCCGCGCGTTTATCCCGAATCTCCCAAGTATGGTGCCCCCCAAGTGCAGCCCGATGCTGGTGAGCGCGAGTTGGCCATAGATCAGTGGTTGGCCGCTTGTAAGGGCGGACCCGCTGCGGTTGCCAATTTTGAATCGCAGCGCCCGGTGACCGAAGCGTTCTTGCTAGGTTGCATCGGCCAACGCTTTCCAGGCGAGTTCATCGAGTGGGACACCACCAACATGCGCATCACTAATTCCGAAAGGCTGAACGCCTACGTTGATCCCCCTTGTCGCGACACATACCGGATTTGACATAAGCGAGAACGACGTTGTTAGTGAACTGCCTCAAACAACCCTGCAGCGCCTTGCCCTCCGCCAACACACATCGTGACGATTCCGTAACGGGAGTTCGGCCGTCGGGCCATCTCATTGGCGAGCGTTCCTGTCATTCTTGATCCCGTTACGCCAAAAGGATGGCCGATCGAAATCGATCCGCCATTTACATTGAGCTTCTCCATGGGGATGCCCAGCCGGTCGCGGCAGTAAATTACCTGTACGGCAAACGCCTCGTTGAGCTCCCATAGATCGATATCGTCGATCGTGAGTCCCTGACGATTCAGCAGCTTCGGAACAGCGAAAACCGGACCGATGCCCATCTCCTCGGGCTCGCAACCCGCCACTGCGAATCCACGGAACACTAATTTGTAAGAAACTCCAAGTTCCTCGGCTCGTTTCCTCGACATCAGGAGCGTCGCCGAAGCTCCGTCCGAGAGCTGAGACGAATTGCCCGCCGTGACTGATCCTTGTCCACTATGTGGGTCGAAGTGCGGCTTGAGGGCGAGCAATGCCTCGAGCGTGGTATCCGGTCGGTTACATTCGTCCCGATCGCACCAAACTTGCTGTGTTCCCGTCTTCTCTCCGGTCTTCTTATCGAGAATCGCCGTG
>JAFASD010000346.1 GCA_019244945.1 Acidobacteriaceae bacterium
TGGCGACACCGGTGGCGGGGATGGGCGTCGGGTGCTCTTCGCCCCGGTCGATATGCAGGTTAATTCTAGGATTACACAAAGCGTTTGGGATGCATTCGACCGGCTGCCGCCCCAAACGTTGCCGCGCAAGGTGGCTAAGCCAACCAAGAGGCTGAGTGCACTAGGACAAGCGCTGTCCCGTGATGGCATCCGGCCGAATGCCCGTAAGGATGCCTACTCGGAAATGTTCGCTATCCTTGATGGCTTGATGGCGCGCCACAAGGACAGCCTCGATGAGGCCGTCTCTCGGATCTTGAAGGTCAGGGGCGAGACGATTATCGCGAGCGTCCGCGAAGGCAAAATGAAGGTAGGTGAAGGCTTCACAGAGATAGCCGACGATCGCGCTGTTGAGGCTGACTTCAAGGCTGCTGGCCGTGTACTGTCACCGGACATCGCGCGTAAGTACGCCGAGCACATCGCCATTCCCGATGGTGATGATGACGGCCTCTTCGATGCGCATGTAAAGATCGCTGCCCTAGCTAAGATCGAAGGCGTACAAGGTGATCTCGACCACGAGGCGAACGCTCTTACGCAGAAGTGGCTTACCCAATACCGCGTCGCGATCAAGGGAGTTCCAGACGAGCGTCGTGCCGTGTATGACGACATCATCGCCATGTCGACCGAGCCCCAACGCATCGATATTCAGCGACCACGTGTTCGCACGGAAGATACCAAAGATGCGGATGACAACAAGGTTCCAGTGAAGTCCGGACACTTGATGTCCGACGCCGACGGGAACTTCCCCATTGGAACGCTCAATGCGTGGGAAACGAGCGTACTCGAATCAGAGATGAAGCAGCCGGGATTCCTCGCCTGGTACCGCAACCCCGGGCGCGCCTCCGCCGACTCGCTTGCGATCGCCTACAAAGACGGCAAGGGCAACTGGCGCCGCATGTGCCCCGACTTCATCTTTTTCAGCAGCTCTGGCGAGGGCATAAAGGTGTCAATCGTCGACCCGCACGGCTTCTACCTCGGCGATGCCCTTCCGAAGCTCCGAGGCCTAGCCGACTATGCCACCAAATATGGAAGCGAGTTTCACCGCATCGAGGCCGTCGCGGAGATGACGGACAAGAAACTCCGAGTCCTAGACATTAAGTCCGCTACGGTTCGTCAGGCGATCAACGAGGCCAGGGACGCTGAGGCCCTTTACCTCAGCGATGCAGCGACGGACTATTACTGACGCGTGCCATCGAGCCTACCGTGAAAGGACTGGTCCAATTCGGTGCTTACCATGCCGCTCAAGGGGTCGCTCGCGCCTGGCCTTCTGCCTGGCCTTCCGGCCTTCCGGCCTGCGGGTGCTTGGCCTTCGGTGGCCTTCGGGAGCGGTGAGAACTTTCTCCACGGTTTCAAGGGCGCGGAGCGCGCCGCGCGGGCTGGCCGCCGCGCATGTAGAAGCGCCGCGCGAGGTCGGCACTTGGCCGGGCGCGGCGCATCGTCTGTCTGGATTCGGCTGAGGTACCTTCGGGGTCCTTGACGCGCCAGGGAAACCGTCCTGCCGCTCTTAGGCCCTGGGCGGGCCACGGCGGCGGCCGTCGCGCACCATTCCCCAGGTAACGGCCGCACGGACACAGCGCCGCGAGGGCCAGTGCCCACGCGCGGTGCTGCAAACGCGGCCATTCCTCCGGTGCCCGATCCTGAAGCCCTGCGAGTTCGCCGTCAAGGGCGCTCCCTCCGGTCGCGTCTATGATGGCGCAAGCGCCACCCTTGAGCGGCGCCCTCGACAGGGATTCAGGGGCACCTATCGGAGAGATGGCCAGGTCCGAGCGCTGCCGTCAGCAGTTCGTCCTATGTGATCAGTACGCTAATCTCCTCACGAATAATATTGAGAGCCTGAATGGTAATACCTCGGATCTGCTCCCATTGTGCAGCCCAATCGCCTCCGAGAGCGTTAAGTCCAAACCTGGATCGTGCTCGTTCGGCTCTAAGGACTGCGCTGTGTTGTTGACCAGCTCGTATCGCAATAACGTCACGAAGTGTATCCACGGCGTCATGGGCTCGGCCCGCGTGCGCTCCTAGTAGATCGGTTAGCTTGGCTTTCATGTTGTTCAGTGTTCCGCCGTTAGATGGAAGATTGAACCCGTTCAATATGTCCGAGAGCGCGCTGCACCTGGACTCAAATTCATCAGCGCTGATCGCAGGATGACTAAGCTTGGCCGCAACAGCGACGCGCTGGACTCGAAGCAAAGGGCCATTTGTTACCAAGCGCCAAGCCAAATCAAGGTGGTCCAGCGCATCTGGGAGAGCCATAGCTAGAAGGGGCTCGGCACCGAGTGGATTCTCGCTGACGCCGATCAGCTTTTCGAGTTGAATCAGGTACTCCTCGCACTTGAAGAGTTCTCTGTACGGCCGCAACCGTACGCGGTTTATATCCCAGTACCACCCTCCCCCGTCCTGGTTAACACCTGACCAGGTGGCTGGTTCGCCTTGTAGTATCGTCGCCAGCTCTTCTGGCTCCACGAAGGTCCCGCTAACATTATTTACTGTAGTAGCGAACTCTGTAAGCGATAGCCTTATAGTAAAAACCTCAGCTGGCTGAGGGGGTGTGGATTTCTGTTGTTGCGCAGCTAGCTTTAGCCCCGTTAGGAATGCCTTTATCAGCAACTCCATTGCTGGATGTTGAGCATAATGCATACCGGCCACAGTTAGCGCAACCGACTCTCTCGCATCCGGGTATAGGGTACCCCTCTGAGCACGTATAAACCTGTAGCCATGCTGCCATGTGGGCATTCGGGTATATATTTCTTCAGCATCAAGGCCATCTTGCTCAAGGCGATACCTTATCCATTCCCAAAGTGGCCATCGAATCAGATGCTTTGCATGCCCATCGGGCCAGGTGTGGAGAGCCACGTATCCGTCTGCCACAGTATTCAGCAACTTAACTGCAACTGGCTCAGGATTCTCAAGTAGGCTCGGCATTCCGTGCCTCCCATCACTGGCTATGCTTCAGTGTCAGAACAAGTATGGCTAACGCGGCTGCGGTACGCCCGGCGGCAGCGAAGCAGTGTTCCGAGCCCTGATCGCGTGTAGCGCTGGCGTGTAGCAACCATCCTGCTCCATCCCGATCAGCCAGGGGTCAGCGGACAGAAAAATCCCACGTCACGCACCATGCCGCACATAGTGCCCGGAACTTCTAAGCAGCGGGTCGCGGGTTCGAATCCTTCCGGGCGCGCTCACGAGAACCCTAGGTCAGCACCTATGTCGCTGTAGCTGCTGTGACGCATCGGTGCACCGTCCGGGACTGGGGAAGACGAGGGTTGCAGCGGGCCCGAGCCGGTCAAGATGCTCGCGGAGATCGCGTGCGATGAGATCGGGAAACGAGACAACGCGCCGACCGGCACGCGACTTGAGAGTCCCGAAACCGCGAGCTACACAAGAGCCTCTTACAGGGAAGAGGTCTCGTCGGGGGATGGCATCTTCCCTTCTTCGTCTAGTTTCAAGCCACGTTCACTAAGTGGAATGTCAAACGGGGGAATGTCTTCCGGGTCCTCAACTTTAAGCTGCTTTCGGACTGACTTATAAAAACTCATGAGAGCCGCATTATACCGCTCTCCAGGCGGTTCCTCGTATATGCCTCCTCGGTCATCGGGCTTGTTCTCTCCTATAACCATACGAACAGCGTAGGCATGATGGAGCACGAGCTGTGCGGTGAATTGGACCTCGCGGTTGCCAAGCAGCCGGATCTGGTGAGTAAGTGCTCGAAGATGGAGATGGACCTTATTGAGTTGCCGGTGAATATCTTCATCCGTTCTTCCGCTCAGCTGCCGGGACAGAAAAATTAGCTCGCGGGCTGTACCGGCAAAGTCAGAACACATCACACGTAGTGATTCATCCCAGCGATGCGTCATCGCAGTGCGTTCTTTGTGCCGCTCTATAAGAAAATTAGACAAGAAAG
>JAFASD010000554.1 GCA_019244945.1 Acidobacteriaceae bacterium
GGCAAATCTGTAGTAATCCCGAAACAGGACTCGCCGGGAAAACCAGTTGCACTGTTTCATCTGCAAATCGAAACCGGTGAAATGCACAAAATAACAGACCCTCCCACCGGTTCGCCGGGCGACAGCGCCCCAGCAGTTTCTGCCGACGGTTCTCTTCTGGTTTTTGAACGCATGGCCGGCGTGGGGGTGGAAGACCTGTATGAGCTCCCGCTGCAAACCGGCGCCAGACCTGTGGGCGAGCCGAAGCGGATTACATTCGACGACGCGTCCGTCGCCGGAGTGACGTGGGACGCGGCTGGTAAATCGATCATCTTCTCGTCGAATCGCGGCGGCAAGTTTGAGCTTTGGCGACTACCGGTTCCACGATTTGGCGGCAACCCTGGCAAACCGATTCGGATGGACGGGATTGCAGCTGCCGCGTATTCACCTGTAGTCAGCACTCAGCGTCACCTACTGGCGTACGCAGTTGGAACGTCTGGGGATACGGATCTGTGGCGGGTGGCCGTGCCCGATTGGGAGAAGGCAACCAGCGCCGGGGTGCCTGCGCGCTTCATCTCCTCGACCCACGACGAATTTGCTGCGCAGTACTCACCCGATGGCGCCAGAATCGTTTTCCAATCCGATCGCTCGGGAAGCTATGAGATCTGGACGTGCATGAGCGACGGCTCGAGCTGCGATCCAATGAGTTCATTTGGCTCTCCGGTCACCGGATTACCGCACTGGTCACCTGACGGTCAGCGGATTTCGTTTTACTCGCGCGTAAGAGGGAAAGCGCAGATTTTCGTCATCAAAGCGGACGGAGGCGCGCCGCGCCTCCTGACCCACGACCAATGGGACCACATGTTCTCAAATTGGTCGCGCGATGGCCGGTGGATCTATTTCAGCTCCAACCGCACCGGGAGGGATGAAATCTGGAAAATGCCGGCGGGCGGTGGGCCGGCCGTTCAGATCACAAGTGGCGGCGGCTTTTCGGTTTCGGAGTCACCCGATGGAAAATGGTTGTATTTCACGAGAGCCAAGGAGGCAAATACAAGCTTGTGGCGTATACCGGTGGGCGGTGGCACAGAAACCAGAGTGCTTGATTCAGTGACACTGATCAATTACGCTGTTACGAACAACGGCATCTACTATATGTCTCCGCAGCGACCATACGTGAAAGCACAGGATGCGCTGAGTGGAGGAAGCGTTATTCGCTTTCTAAAATTTGCCGATGGACGCACTCGCAACATTCTGACTCTTCAATCGGGCGTATACGCGGGGCTCACGGTATCTCCCGACGAGCGCTGGCTGGTGTACGCTGAGCGGAAACCTAGCGGAAGCGATTTGATGCTGGTGGAGGGTTTCGAATAGGTTTTGCGGCATTCGTTCTATGCTGCGCGGGCTCAAGGCTTCGTAGGGGAGGAGATCCCGCGTGGGGCCGAGGCCGCAACGCAACGTCTTTGGCTCGAAAGTAATAAACTCGCTGGCTTGACCTGGCCGGATTAGATGCCTCTCTCTTATGTGCCACCTCCCCGCAGCTTCTTCAGGATGCCTTTCAGGAAGCGCTCTGTCCATACGCCAAACGGCTGGTCCGTGGTGAGGTAGGTCCAAACGGCGCCGCGGTCGACGGAACTGAGACCGCCGTCCACCTCGGCTTGGGAAAGGCGACGCGCCACTTCTTCCGGTATAGCAGCCTCCAACTCCGGAAACCATTCATCGATGTGCCGTAGAAACGTGAAATGTGGGTCACGGTAGTCGATACCGACGAAAAAGCCTGGAACCGCCGCAAAGGATTGCCACGGAATGCCAGCCCGCAAATTCTCTAGCCGGGAAAGGTAATCGGCCCATAGATCGTCGATGACGCGCAGTGTGATCTGCCGCTCGAGCTCACTCTGACACGGAGCTGTGCCATCGAGTACTGCCTGGCGATAGGTATGGATCTTGTTCCGCTGGCCCTCTACAGGCAGATCGTAGCGGAGCAGGAACTCGCGTTGATCCAGATGCTGACCCTCTACTAAACGTTGGATGGATTCGGGATCGTTGCGGTACCGCGGGTCGAGATCGCCGTACTTCACCATCAACGGGTCCTCTAACGAGACAAAGAACCGCGAGCAGCCCGGATCACCCTGGCGACCTGCGCGACCCCGCAATTGGTTGTCAATACGCCGGCTCTCGTGCCGGTTCGTGCCGATTACATAAAGGGCACCGAGCGCAGCTACTCCCTCACCAAGGCAGATGTCGGTGCCTCGTCCCGCCATATTCGTTGAGATGGTCACAGCGCCCTTCTGCCCGGCTTGCGCAATGATGGCAGCTTCCACTTCGTCATTGCGCGCGTTCAGCACGTTATGGGACACGTCGGATAACATTCGGCTGAGCCGCTCGGACTCCTCGACGCTTGCTGTTCCCACGAGGATGGGTTGCCCGGTCGCGTGTGCTCGCCGTATTTCCTCGATCACAGCTTGTTCCTTTTCGGCTTTCGTCTCGAACAGGACATCCGGTCGATCTTCGCGGATCACCGGCCGGTTGGTCGGTATGACCTCAACATTGAGACCATACACCGTCTGAAATTCAATCGCCTGAGTGGCCGCGGTTCCGGTCATCCCGCAAACCTGCGGATACAGCGCGATGAGGTTTTGCATCGTCGTGGATCCGAGCACCATCCCCTGCGGTTTTGGGACGACACCTTCCTTGGTTTCGACAGCGGTTTGCAGCCCAGCAGGCCAACGGCGGTTGAGAGCGATACGTCCCTTGAACTCATCCACCATCTCAATGGCATCGCCCTTGAGCAAGTAATCTACGTCGCGGCGGAGCAGGGCATGGGCCTCGAGGGCGTCCTGCACAGCGGTGTGAAGCCGGAGGTTTCTTTCTTCGAAAAGATTGCCACAGCCAAATGCGTGTTCCACCTGGCGGATGCCGCTGTCTGTAAGTGCCACGTTGTGAGCGCCCACGTCCATGGTGTAGTGCACGCCTAAGCGGAAGCGGCGCACCACCTGATCAGCCACATGTGCCAGGGCAGCGCCGTCAGAGTCGCCACCGGCAATGACGAGCGGGATCCGCGCCTCGTCAATCAGAATGGAGTCGACTTCGTCGATCACAGCCGCGAAGAAGGGGCGATGCACCTGTTCATCGAGGTCGAGCGCCAATCGATCGCGCAAGACGTCGAACCCGATCTCGTTGGCGGTCGCATAGGTGATGTCACAACCATATGCGGCGCGGCGCTCTGCGGGCGTCATGCCCTGTTGCACGTAGCCGACAGAGAGACCGAGAAGCCTGTAAATGTCCCCCATCCAGCGGGCGTCGCGGCACGCCAGATAGTCGTTGACGGTCATGACGTGGACGCCCTTGCGTTCTTTTGCGAGCCACGCCACGGTCGGGACTGCGGCGAGTGTTTTGCCCTCGCCGGTCTGCATCTCCGCGATGCTGCCGCGAGCAAGAGCCAGCGCGCCGCGCAATTGTACGTCATACATTTCCTGGCCCAGAACCCGCGATGCGGCAACCGCCGCAGCCGCCATGAAGCGGAGTAAATCGTTGGCTCGCATGGCGACGTCGCGGAGTTGGTCATCGCTGACATGAGCGAGTTCCAACCGCATGCTGTTGATCCGTTGGACGGCGGATTGGTCGCGATCAAAAGACGCAACTAAGGAACGCAAAAATTGCCACACACCAC
>JAFASD010000092.1 GCA_019244945.1 Acidobacteriaceae bacterium
TGAATGGCGCTTCAGTTTACGTATATCTTCAGCGAGTAATTACCGGTAACGACCACTTCGAAGGGCACCGAGGTCTGCTCGTGCGCGCTTTCCGGCGAACTGACGAACTGGTGGTTGGTGGCCCGGCCGCTTTGCATAACGTTGAGCACCGAAGCCGGTAGACTCGGCAGAACTTTTTCGTCGGAATAAACGGTTGGCTGCGATTCGATGAGCGACACGTATAAGCGGTTATTGCTGCGCTCTTCGTTCAACATGGCGACCGTTTGCGGAATATCTTCAATATGATTCAAGGAGCTTGCGATGTTCTGAAAACGGCTGAGCGTTTCTGCGTCACTGAAGAGAATTTGATGCTCGCCGCGGGTCAGGCCGGGCGGTATTTTGACGTCGATCGTCCTCTCGATACGCTCGCCGTGGTAGGGCTTGAGAAAGACTTTGACCGGAACATCGGTACCAGGCGTGACCTTGTTGTCGGCGATCCAAGCTGATTCGATTTGCGCAATGCGCCGTTCCGGCAGCAGATCGATGGTGACATTCACGGCGTTCAACTTCGGCATCTTGTCGGAATTGACAAACAACCGATTAAATTTATCGCCCCACCAGCCGGCGAGTAGCATCGGCGTTGGGATGGGTGTTTCGGCTGGAGCTTGCATCGTAGTGAGCTCGATACGATGCTGACCTTCGACCTGCAACTCGCCGTGAAGCCGGTAGGTGGCGTTTTCGGAAAAATCATTCAGGTTCGATAGGGAGTTAAAGAGCGTGGCCATCATCAGGTAGGGTGTCCACTTCTGGTCGACAAACACGTTGAAGTGAAAATCTCGCGATTTGCGTATGCTGTCGTCGTGATTATAGGAGCGGACGTGCATGACCACGGGGATCATCTGGGCGGTTGCGCCGAGCTCGCCTTCAACGGCGCTGTGGCGATCCTGCCGTAGGGCGCCGACTACTTCGGTGGCGTTGCCCATTTTGGTTGGCTGATAGGACGATGCAAGGGTAGTGACGATTTCGTCTTTCGCGATGGGCATGTCGACGGGTCCGAGATTGAACATGGGATGACCAAACGCGAGCACATGCTTGCCGTCGTTATAGGTCACCGTGCCGCCTCCCGTCATGGTCATGTCGCCGGAGACGAGAACGGCGGCAATGCTTTCGCCAGGCTGAAGGGAACTGGCCCAATCTTTCGCGGGCTTGGGTGAATCGAGCGCACCGCCTGAACCGCCCTGCGAGACGGTTAGCCCGAGCTGGCTAAAAATCGGCGAGAACTCTTTCACCGCTTCGTCGGAGAATCCCGACATGGCGATGGGAGTAGCGATTTGCGTGAGTATCGGCGATTCAGGCAGGCTGCCGAGCGACCCCGCAGCCAAGACACGCGTCAGGAGATCGCCTGGCAAGGCAGTGGAGGTGACTTGCTGAATTTTGCCCGGGGTGCGGCTATCGGTGGGACGGCTTTTGTCGAATTCGCTCACTTCGAGCATGAGCTGGATCGGCGTGATGCCGCAAATGGCATCGGGCGAAAAAACGCTTAAGCGCAGCGAGATGGCGCCGACCAGCTTGCCGTCGATGTAAACGGGGCTACCGCTCATGCCGCCTGCGACGTTGGTGTGCTGAGCGCGTCCGCCGAGTTTGGCCACAATGACGTCCTGATGAGGTCCCCACATGTTTTGCCAGATGCCGATGATCTCAACCGGGACAGGCTCGGGCTTACTGCCTTGAAAGACCGTCCATGCTACGCCCTTCATGCCCGGTTTCAATGCGCTTTCCGGGAAGAGGTCAGCTTTGCCGGCACGTGGCGGGGCGGTCATGTTTGGGATAGCACGGTCGGGAACAGCCGCGACCAGGGAGCAAGACGCGATCAATAATGAGGAAATGAGTGCCCGCCGGAGCATAGAAATGTCTTCTTTTACGAGATCAACTGGACGCCGGCGCCGCTCAGCTTGGATCAAGCACCGGATGTTCAACATTATCTCGCAAACGCAGCAGACGGGAGAAAGTGAAGCTTCCCTAGCCTTAATCTCTTTTCATAGTGATGCGTTTCGCGTTCGGCGAGTGTCCAACTAGAGGCTGGACGCTGTAAACTAACATTCTGAGTCCCGGAGGGGCAGGAGATCCTAACATGGTTCGGCATACATTAGCGTTTGCAGGTGCTATTCTTCTTGGCGCGTCTCTCACAGTGGGCGTTGTCGGCGCGAAGGCAGGCAAGGCGGGTGACGCCGCCAAGGGCAAAGAAACGTTTGAGCAGTGCGCCATTTGCCACAACGTGGACACGGACGAAAAGAAGATGGGTCCTTCACTGAAGGGGCTGTTTAAGCGGAAGACGCTGCAAAACGGTAAACCGGTTAACGATGCGAATGTTCTAGCGCAGATCAATGCCGGCGGCAACGGGATGCCCGCTTACGCGGATATGCTGTCGGCTGACGACAAAGCCAATGTGCTGGCGTATCTGCATACGCTGTAGAGAGCCGTTCCGGTCATATAGTTAGTGCTCCGGTCGCTTCGCTCGCGGCTCTGAAAGCCGCCAGAGGTGGGGCGTCTGCTAAATTGTTAGAAGATCAGACCTTCCGTAGGGTCCCCATCGTCTAGCCCGGCCTAGGACACCGCCCTTTCACGGCGATAACAGGGGTTCGAATCCCCTTGGGGACGCCATTCCAGTTTAATTTTCGGCGTTTGCGGCAGCGTTCAGGGCAGTGGCGATGGCTTTCCACAAATGCGCCATGCTTATCCCGTAGGCGGAGAGGAGCGCGCCGCTAGACAACGTGATGAAGGTCAGAAGCAGAGTTCGTTCCAGAGTGGAGGACGATTGCCGCGTGGGAGGCGAGTAGCTGGCAATTCCATCATGGAACGGACCATTGCTGAGTGCGACGGGAGCATCTCTCGGGTCGGGCTCCTGGGATTCCGTATCTGAACGATCCGATGAAGCGGTCTCAGATACTAGTGGGCGGCGGGTGCCTTTTGAATGAACGATGGCAAGTTTGCAGCGCAGACAGAA
>JAFASD010000096.1 GCA_019244945.1 Acidobacteriaceae bacterium
CGCGAAAGTCGCGCGCGTTCGTCAAATTCAACTGCGCGGCCATCCCAGCGGGCTTGCTGGAAAGCGAACTCTTCGGACATGAGAAAGGCGCCTTCACCAGTGCCGTGGCGCAGCGTGTGGGGAGGTTCGAACTGGCTCATGGGGGCACCATCTTCCTGGACGAGGTTGGTGAAATTCCGCTTGAGCTGCAGCCAAAGCTTCTGCGCGTGCTCCAGGAGCACGAATTCGAGCGCTTGGGCAGTACCCGTACGATTCAAACGAATGCGCGTATCCTCGCGGCAACCAATCAAGATCTAAAGGCAATGGTTCAAGACAGATCGTTTCGATCGGATTTGTATTACCGTCTAAATGTGTTCCCGATCAGAGTGCCTGCCCTGCGCGAGCGCGCCGACGACATCCCCCTCCTGGTCTGGCACTTCGTCCGGGAATTCAGCGGACGCAACGGCCGCGTTATTGAAAGTATCCCTTCGCAAACCATGAAGGCGCTGGTTCACTATGACTGGCCAGGAAATATTCGAGAACTTCAAAATGTGATTGAGAGGGCCGTACTGCTATCGAAGGGGCCACTGCTGACGGTTGACGTCTCCGAGCTCAGGGTCAATAACGCTGCGAAATGCATTCAGCCCAGTCTGAACGGCCTTGACGAAATGCTACACGAGTCAGAACGAAATCAGATTTTGCGTGCTCTGGAACAAGCCAACGGGGTTGTCGCCGGCCCAAAGGGAGCAGCCGCTCGCTTAAGAATAAACCGCTCCACACTCGTGAGCCGGATGACAAAGCTCGGAATTCACGGTTCGCGAAGTTATATGGGGTCTGGTCTCAGCGAAGCAACTCGCGCAGCGGCCTCCGCTTAGTGGGCTCCCGGCCGACTTTACTGCAGTACCACCGGGCGTGGGTCCTGCAAGTGCGTGATAGATCCGGGTAGAAGGCTTGGACCCAGCCTCTTCTTCATGTGCACTATGTTGCCCTTATTTTCGAAAGAGACCTCATCCATTAGTGCTTGCATCAGATAGACGCCGCGTCCGTGACACAGCAACCGTTCGCTACCGTCGGTCGGGTCTGCCAGTACATCAGGATTGAACCCCTTTCCCTCATCTTGCACGGTAATTGAAATTTCGCCGTCCATGCGGAAACGGAAAGTCACATAGACTTTCTTTTGCGGATCCTCATGGTTTCCATGGACTACCGCATTGCAAAGAGCCTCCCGCAGGGCGATTTCGATATCAGCTTCACTCCCGTCCATGGCAGATACCGTGGCGATTAGCGGCTGCACGAAGCTCATCAAATGTTCTACAAATGGCGAAATATCCATTACTCGACTTGCGAGAGTCTGCCGGATCTCCATAAACGGGGAGGCGTGTGAAGTCCGGTTGAGCAAGCGCGGACTCTGTGGTTCAGTCATGTTTCTCGATCTCCATTTGGAATATAAGCAAGTAAGCTGCCGGAGATTAGAACTAGGGGTCGACCGCCGAGTGAAGGCTCAATCCGGCGTTTGATTCCACCGAAAACCGTCGCGAATACAGCCATTTACCAGTTAATCCATACAGACCGATCAACGAGGCTGGTTAGGCATACTGCACTGCACTCCCCCCGAGTCTGCGATTGCAGTTAGCGAAACGTCGACATATGCCGACGTTTCGGCGGCAAGAACGCTTGGCCTTCTACCAAGAAACCCAAAAACTCGTGAATCGTTCACCCGTGCGAACGTATCTTGAGGCGAGAGAAGAGCGTTTCCACTTTTGCGACAGCACTTCCTCCCGCCAGTATCCTAAGCGGATCTTCTAAAACGAAAACGAATACACGTTAAGTTGGTATGCAAGAGTTTGACTATGCGTCAAGCGATCGTAATTACAACACCTTACCCGACACCCGAGGAAGTCGCGAAGGACTATGGCGTGTCCAAGAAACGCCTCAGAGAGCTTGGCGCGATGGTCGACGAGTTCCTTTCGAAATCTTCGGCCTCAAAGGCCAAGAAGGAAAAAAACGGACATGCCTCTTCCAAAGCTGGAGCACGTCGCACGCGAACGGCGAGTGCAGACTAAGCCAGGGTCGGTCTTTCTAAACTTCCCCTACGATACAAAATTCCATCGACTCTTTCTGGCATACATCGCGGGTGTCGTGTCTCTCGGGTTGCAACCCAGAGTGGCACCCGTCAAGACAAGTGCGGATAATGCGCCCTTATCCATGCCTCGGCGTCGGCGGCAAACTGCTGCACGATCTTTAACAGGCCATCCGCATCAGTATCACTCACGCCGCCAGCGAAATCGTATTCACAGTTATTTCGTTTCAGTCGGCAGGTATCGAAGTACGCCGATAGCGGCGCAAAATGCCGGGTCGGCCACTTCCAGGGCCAGGAAGGTGTTGTAGTGCGCGCCCACTGAGCGCGGCCGGTAGCCTGCCGCCCGCACGATAAGCAGCGACAACGTCCGGGCCGGCGTTGTAGGCCATAACGAAACGCGCATCGGCCGACTGACCGGCCGCGGTCACGTCTTCGAGGCTGCGCGTTAGAATCGAGCGCAGGTTATCGAGCTCCGCCTTGTTTGGCGCGAGTGCCGTTATACAGAACCCGGATATTTCGCATATTGCGTAATTATATAGGCAATATGCGTAACGCTGTCACGAGCGGTGCAGTATCCCGTGCACCGGTGTTAACGCACCAGGCCTGTTGAATTGAGAAGTGTGGATGTCCGCATGTG
>JAFASD010000149.1 GCA_019244945.1 Acidobacteriaceae bacterium
TTTTCTTCGAAGAAGACCGGCATCACCAAAGTGATGTCCGGAAGATGCGTTCCGCCTTCGTAAGGATCATTCAGAATCGCGATATCATCCGGCGCGAGCGTGAGTTTGTCCAGGGCAGCGCGTACCGACATCGGCATAGATCCCAGGTGTACAGGCATATCGTCGCCCATCGCGACTACATTTCCACTTTGGTCGAAAACCGCGCTCGAGTAATCACGGCGCTCTTTGATGTTCGGGGAAAACGCGGTGCGCCTGAGAGCAGCACCCATCTCTTCAGCAATGGAGTGGAAAGCGCTCTTGAACAGCGCAAGCTCAATGGGATCGGTCATCGAGGTACATCAATTATCAGATTGGCGAATTTGTCAACAGAAAGGCTGCACTGCGGCGGAACAAATGTGGTCGCGCTGTATTCAACAATTACGGCCGGACCCTGAAAACAATCTCCTGCGCGTAGTTGAGCGCGATCATACAACAACCCTTTACACCATGCGCCGTCGAAATAGATCTCTTTCTCCTTGAGCACCGCTTGTTTCCCATTTCCTTCCGTCAATGCGTGTTGCTGGAAGGGCAGGCGCTCGGTTGCAGCAATCATTCGCACTCGGGCGTTCACTATCTCAACAGGCCTGTGGACATCCGAGTAGCCATAACACTGCTCATGTAGCTTGTGAAATCGATTGACGAAATCATGCGACCAATCGACCGCGAGCTCATACCCTTGGCCCGCATAGCACAGGTCGAGTGACCGCGTAGCTATGGCATTCAGCTCATCGGCGGCCATGTCCTGCCGGCCAAGCTCCTCGAGTGTTTGAAAATGGCCTTCCAGAGAGGCATCGGTCGAAGACAGCATGACTGTGCGGGAGTAATCCCGAACAACATCCGACACGAGTATCCCGTAAGCTGACAACGCGCCGGGAAAGTTGGGGACCAGGATCTTCGGAACGCCTAGGGCGCGAGCGAGGGCGCACGCGTGCAATGGCCCCGCACCGCCGAATGTAATCAGGGCAAAATCGCGGGGATCGTGTCCCAGCTCGACTGAAATCCTGCGCAGCGCTTTCTCCATGTGAGCGTCGGCGAGACGAATGATGCCTTCGGCGAAAGTCTCCACATTTTTCAGGTCGCCTTTGGTTCTCTCGAAGAATTCTCGCGCGCGCGGCTCATCGAGCTTCATCAGGCCGCCCAAAAACCAATCGGCGTCTATCCGGCCGAGGAGGAGATTGGCATCAGTGACTGTGGGGCGCTCTCCGCGTCCGTAGCAGATAGGGCCTGGATCGGCTCCGGCGGATTGCGGACCGACTTTGAGCGCGCCTCCTTGATCGAAACTCGCCAGTGACCCCCCGCCCGCGCCCACGGTATGGATGTCCAGCATCGGAATCGCCACGGGCCTCCCCATAATTTGAGATTCTGTCGTGATCCGAACTCCAGCTTCACGGTCGACCAGAGCGACATCGGTCGATGTGCCGCCCATATCGAATGTAAGAACGCGGGAGAAACCGGCTGTATCGGCAACGGCTGTGGCTCCGACTACGCCGCCGGCGGGTCCCGATAAAATCGTGCGAACGGGCTCGCTCATCGCCACTGCCGCTGGGATGATGCCGCCTGAGGATTGCATCACTTGCAGCCGCGCGCCTGCGGCCCGAAGCTCTCGATCCAGATGGTCGAGATAGAGCTGCAATTTGGGGGAGAGATAAGCATTGATCAGCACGGTTGAGCCGCGCTCATACTCGCGAAACTCCGGCAGGATCTCATGCGATGCCGAAACCGGAACGCCCAATTCCCGAAGCGCCGCGACGACTGCCTTCTCGTTGGAGGGGTTGGCGAAGGAAAACAGCAGGGAGACCGCTATGGATTCAGGCTGTTTGGCCGCTATGGCGTCCTTCATTCGCGCAAGCTCCTGCGGGCCCGCCGAATACAAAATAGAACCGTCACAAGTCATCCGCTCGTGAACGCCGAAGCGCATATCTTCCGGCGCAAGCGGCGGCTCTGGCGTGAAAAACCAATCGTAGAGTTTGGGGCGTGCTTGCCGACCAATGGCAATCGTGTCCTCAAAACCGGCGGTTGTCACGAAAGCGACTCGCGCGCCTTTTCGCTCGAGCAGCGTGTTGGTTGCAACGGTTGTTCCGTGGCGAATCTCTGCATTCGCGGCCGGCGCAATTTGTCTGATGGCTTGGAGAACCGCCTCGCCCGGATTGGCGGGGGTCGAAGGAATTTTGAGGACAGTGAGCCGCTCCTGAGAAGAATAGACACAGTCGGTGAAAGTGCCTCCAGTGTCAATCGCAATGCGCATCGGAATTCGGTAACGCCTATCCTATTCTCGATGGCCAGTGTTCCTGCCGATCGTGTTGGCTCTGCGCCGTACCGATGGCGGCATACGACCCCTGCGCAACGCCGTACGCTCGTGGCCGCGAGTTTGGGCTGGATGCTCGATGCTTTCGACGTGATGCTCTATTCGATCGTTCTGGCCACCTTGATGCGCGAGTTCGGTATGGGCAAAGCCACCGCGGGCCTGTTGAACACTTTGACGCTGGTCGCTTCCGCGATTGGAAGCTTGATTTTTGGATTACTCGCAGATCGGGCTGGACGCCGCCGCATGCTGAGCGCGAGCATTCTCCTCTATTCCATCTTCACGTTCGCTTGCGGTTTTTCCACGAGTATCACGATCCTCGCTGTGTTCCGATTTCTTCTTGGTTTGGGTATGGGAGGCGAGTGGAATTCGGGCGCAACGCTGGTTGCAGAGACCTGGCCGAGCGCCTGGCGAGGACGCGCACTCGGAATCGTGCAAAGCAGCTGGGCGATTGGTTACGCCTTGGCCGCGATCACCGCGCACATCGTCCTGGCTCGCGCGAGCTGGCGCTGGGTGTTCTTCGTAGGCGTCCTCCCAGCGCTCATCACGCTCTGGATCCAGCACGATGTTCCGGAGCCCGAGTTATGGCGCGCGCAAATGCAGCAAAGAGCCTTGTCTCAGAGTGAAAAACTCTCACTCTGGCGCGCGGTTTTACCTCGTCTTTTGGCTCTTCTAAGCATGAATACTTTCGGCATGTTCGCCTGGTGGGGACTTTTCACCTGGATACCCGCCTATCTCGCACTTCCAGTTTCGAGCGGCGGCCGGAACTTCAGCCAGGTCGATTTCACCTCATTCCTCACGATTCTGAATCTTTGCGGAATGCTGCCTGGTTATTTGCTATTCGGCGTCTTCGCCGATAAGTTCGGACGCAAACGAACCATCATTGCTTATTTGGTACTCGCGGCGTTATCCGTTCCCGCATTCGCGCTTGCACAACGGCCTGGTGTCATCCTGCTGACCGCCTCCATCACCGCGTTCTTCGGGACTGGCTTTTTTACAGGGTCCGGCATCCTGGGCAGTGAACTCTTTCCCACGCCGATTCGCGCGACCGCGCTGGGCGTCTCCTACAATACAGCGCGCGGGATTAGCGCCCTCGCTCCGGTTTTGATCGGCGCAATCGGTGAAGCGCACGGACTTTCGTGGGGGTTTTCAGCGTGCGGGATCGCTTTCGCTTTTGCGGCTGCGAGTGCGGTGTGGATACCGGAAACGCGCGGAGTCGATCTTGCGTGATTCGGGTTTGGGGATACACTTGTCTGTTATGACTCGACGCACCCTCCTTACGTCGCTGGCTGCAGCCGCGACACTCAGAGCTGAATCTTCCTCGGCGATGACCACTCCTCCACACCGCACCCAACCTCCCGCCGAGTGGAAACCCAAGCTCGGAGTGCTGGGGCCTTACACGCCTGCTAACGTCGAATTCGCGAAGACCCAAGGCTTCACAAATATGATTTTGGGCGTCGGGCGGCACGGCACGCTGGACGCCGAGACTGTCACAGATGCTCAGATCGAGAGCGTCAAAGCAACGCTTCAGAAATATGACATGCACGTTTCTGCGTTCCAGATCGACGGAAATCACATCGCGCCAGATCCGGAACAGCGGGCCCGGCAGAACGCGTACTTTGTCAAAACTAGCGAGTTGGCCGGAAAACTGGGCGTTCCTTATCTCGGGACGCAATCCGGGAAAGATCCGAGTAAGCCCTTTCAGGAACAAGTGGACGAGATCGTCCGCGTGTACCACGACAAATATTTTGCGGCGTGCGAGCGCAATCATGTGCGCATCCTTTGGGAGCCTTACCCGGAAGCGGCGA
>JAFASD010000458.1 GCA_019244945.1 Acidobacteriaceae bacterium
CGCAACCACGAGAAGATGGAAATGGCGAAGCTCTGCCCACACACGTTCTCACGCCGGAGGGGCAAGAGATGCCCTTGTTCGGAGAAGCTCTCGCCGCTGAGCTCGGGCGCCGTTATGGCAATCCCGTTCAGATGATGCACTTGAAACACGGTATCTTCGACGACGCCAGCATCTCCGTGATCACCTCCGATACCGTTCACGAGGTGTGCCGCCTCGCCGGGAGAAGCGCAGACGTGCGGCGATTTCGTCCGAATATCGTTGTCCGATCCGCCCGCGCCATGCCCTTCGAGGAGGATGAATGGCTGGGGGGCGTACTCACTTTCGGCGAAGCGGAGGATGGACCCGCCGTCAGTGTCACCATCCGGGATGTCCGCTGCGCGATGCTGAACATCGATCCTGATGACGCGAGCCTTGACCCTGAAGTGCTGAAGGCAGCGGTTCGTGCCAATCAGAACAACGTGGGGATCTACGGCACAGTCACGCGCATCGGGTGGTTGGCCGTCGGACAGATCATCACTCTTCACCGGTAACCGAGGTTTTTCAGTAGTGGGACCGGTTGACAAAGAGGTGCAGTATGAAGCACAAATCCTGCATCGGCTCATCGTGGCCTGCTGGCAATTTCGTTAACCGCAACATTCCTTAAAGCGCACCAACACGACCCTTTAAAAGGTAAACCACTGTCGTCTCAGTGTCAGCCGGGTCCGGCGTCGGATCTCCATATATCTCCCACGAGTGACCAGCGGACTCTCTCCGATTCGCTGCCATCCATTTTCTGATCGCGTCGTGCGCCTCATTCATGCGATGGTACGCGCCGCGGTGGACGGCGATGGCAGCTTCCCCCCTGGCGTTTCGGTCGCGTAAACCTCGCCAGCGGTTTTAAATGTGCGCGTGACCTCGACACCGAAGTCGCACAGTGTCGGCGCGTTAGGTTGTGTCGGGTGTTGGTAAAGAAAAATGTTGTGGCCATCAGTCCGCAAGCCTGCCTGGCTGCGAATGAACTCCCAGACCTTGTCCAGGGCCGACCTCCACTCGGAACCAACCGCACCGGGCGCGACCTCGCGCCGCACGGCAGCTAATTTGCGGGGATAAACATTCAGTAAATTCACGGACACGGGCATTCCCTCGATTGTAAAACCCGAAATCGTGGTCCGCGTACCGGTCTCCTCCGGGACCCCGCCACCCAAGAGTTGACAAGATAGTCGGATAGCGATATAGTCGAATCTCGACTATGGAGCCCAAAAACAAGACCCCGTCGCCGCTATCACCGGCAGCACTTCAGATTCTGGCTACGCTCGCAATTGAAGATCTCCACGGCTACGGGATCATTCAGGCGGTGTCTATCCAGTCGCAGGGCAGAATTCGAATTGGGCCGGGTACGTTGTACGACAACCTGAAACGTTTCATGGAACACGGTTGGGTTCGCGATCTGCAACCTGCATCTGATAACGAAAAACGCATGTATCGTCTGACCGCCGCTGGCAAGGCTGCTCTTTCGCACGAGATTAGGCGTCTAGACGATCTGATCCGGCAAACGAAACGGTATCTGCACGGAATGAAGCCGAGGAGCGTGGAATGACTCGATCGATTTCGCGCAGGTTATATCAGCAACTTCTCTTGCTCTATACGGAGCCTTTCCGGCACGAGTTCGGAGACGAAATGCTTGGCATGTTCGAAGAGTGCAGGGTGGCACAAGGCTCTTTGCGTTTGCTTGCAGACCTCGTCCTCTCGGCCGCCAAACAACAAATTCGCTATCTTTCGGTTCCCGTACCGAAGTGTGCGCTTCTCTATACGGAGATAGCTTCGTCCCCGAATTTAGCGCGGATGTTGACCATCATGGTTTTCGGCGCCGCTCTGGTTGCAGGCGTATTTAGGGCGCCAACACCCAAGCTTTCGCAGCCCTGTACACTGAGCCGCACGGAACGGATTCTGGTTTCCGACAATCGCGTCGGGACAATTTCACATTGATACCGGAGGTACGAAATGGAAGCCGTCGACCATCCTGCGACATCGGCGCTGCGTTTACTGGCACTCGTGGTAGTCGTCCCGCTCGGGCTCGCCAGTGGCCAACTCATGAGCATTGGGACACGCCAGCTGTATATCCATTGCTCGGGTAGTGGGCCGGCTCCGACACTAGTCTTAGAAGCTGGAGCAGGTGGCAACTCGGCTAACTTCGAAAAGGTGCAAACCCAGCTAGAGAAGCTGGCTCGTGTTTGCAGCTATGATCGCGCCGGACTGGGTAAGAGCGACAAGCCCAAAGGCGAGCAAACAGAGACCGGCATCATTGACGACCTCCACCAATTGCTCCTGGACGTTCACGAGTCCGGTCCGTATCTTTTGGTGGGGCACTCGCTCGGCGGGGTATACGTGCGAGCCTTCCAGATGCGATACCCCAAACTGGTCAAAGGATTGGTGCTGGTCGATTCTTCTCATGAGGAACAACTGAATCGATTCACAGCCCTTTCGCCCGAGTTAGGCAAGCAGTTTGCGACACAGCGCGGAATGTCGACCTACGACGACATGTATCGCCTTTATGGCCAATTGCGGCCTGGCGCCACACTCAATTGGCATGCGGATATCCCCATGATCGTGATTGAACACAAGCGGCCAACATCACCGGTTGCGAATTCGTCATCGGCGCAAAGCGGCGGTCTGCCGCCGGTGGACCGGGCATGGCATGAGATGCAGGCTGATTTAGCGCAACGCTCCACGTGCGCTCAGTTGTGGGAAGCACCTAAGGAAGGCCATGACATCCCGGCCGAGCAACCCGATTTGGTTGTAAAGGCCGTTTCTATAGTGTTGAGCGAAATTAGAAATGGCTGTCGCGCTTCCGAGGATGCGGATAAGTAATCGTGAGAAAAAC
>JAFASD010000180.1 GCA_019244945.1 Acidobacteriaceae bacterium
TGGAACGATCGCAGTCTTGGTTGGATCTGCCGATAATGACAGTGTGGTCGTCGAACACTGGGTCATGAGCTGCCGGGCCTTCTCGCGGCGTATCGAGCATCGCTCCCTAAAATGGGTCTTTGATCGGTTCTCTGCCGGGCAAGTAATCCTGCAGTTTCGCCCCACGCCGCGAAATGAGCCAACACAGAATTTTCTCGCAAGTTTTTTGGGTGAATTACCAGATTCTCCGCTTACCCTCTCAAGAGCACTGTTCGAAGGCAAATGCCCGCCACTCTATCACTCCGTCAAGGAAGCATCGCAATGAATGACGTTGAACGCGAGCTGATCGGTTGTTTTGCGGCTACGTTCCCAAACCGGTCTGAAGAGGAAATTCGGACCGCAACCCGGGATTCTTTCGCTGAATGGGACTCTCTCGCCGCCATTACCTTGCTGTCCCTCATTCAACAGGAGTTCCAAATCGACGTAGATCTCACCGATCTGGACGAGCTCGGATCATTCGCCGCCGTTTTGCAATACGTCGAAGTCCGGTTAGAGCCGGTGTGAGGCACATATGCCGGTCGAACAGCGTACCCGCACCACTATCAGCAGCTTTCAAGGCGATTTCGAACAGCTTGCTCGTGTCATGCAGTGTGCGTGGGGGAAAAACAAAGAGCAATCGCTACTTTACACGGAGCCCTTCCTGCGATCCGCATTCGAGTATCCCGGCAGCAGCTTTGATCTTGCGCCTTCCATTTATAAGGCAAACGAGTTACTAGCCTTTGTCGCCGGATTCCCGCGAAGTGTGTGTATAAATGGCGATAACGTTCGCCTGCTCTTGAATAGCTTTCTGACTGCTTCGGCCGATTCGAGTGGCGCTGGTTATGGACTGCGGGTCTGGCAGGAACTAATTAACCGTGCTCGCGCACATAAGTTCGATGGAACCATTAACTTTTGTGTCGAAGGCGATGCAATGAACACGATGATGCCGGGCTTGGCGCGGCTACTCCAACTCAATACCCGGCGCATATACAGGGTCGAGTTCCTTTCGCGCTTTCTCCGTCCAGTGCGGGGCGAGTTTACGTCTGATGAATCATCAGACGAGATTGAAATCTTCCGGGAGTTGTCACGCTCGCTCGCATGCCAAATTCCGCTCGCCCGTACATGGACATATGAAGAGGTCCTATGGCAATGCCGTCTGCGCTCCGGCGCAATAACTGCCCGGGTCGAAGATGCAGGCCGGCGTGGGATGATCACCGGCTATATCATGCCCGTAGCCGCCAATGTTCCCACTCGAGTTGCGCTCGTTGAAGACGTTCTTTGGGGTAATTTGGATCCGGCGGAGCAAAATGAGCTGCTCATCCGTTTCCTTCGCTCTGCCGCACTGCAAGGCGCGCAAACCATCTCTTGTCCTGTGCTCGGCTATGCCTCCATGGAGCCGTTCCTTGCTGCCGGCTTTCAACCATCCCGGCGCGTGCTTCACGCCTATCTGACCTTATGGAATGGACTGGAGCCGCACCCCGTCTCTGCGGCCTATATTGATGTCCTCTGATCCGTCGCCTCACAAACTGCATCACGTCGGCTTCGTCGTCCCCTCGATAGAACAAGTCATCGAAAGTTTCTGCCAATCCATTGGCGGATCCGGGTGGTCTCGGACATGGCACGATCCCATCCAGCGTGTCAGCGTCGCGTTCATTTACGATGCACAATCCATTGGCCCATCCGTAGAACTGATCGAACCAGCAGAGGGTCAATCTCCCGTCCGCAAATTCCTGGAAGCGGGAGGCGGGCTTCATCACCTTTGTTATGAAGTCGCGGATATAGATACTGTCCTCAAGCATGCTGCCGGGCGCGGGCTGACGATTTTGCGGCGTCCGCAACCAGCGGTCGCCTTCGACGGCCGTCGTATCGCTTGGCTGCTGACAAAAGAAAAGCTATTGATGGAGTATCTTGAGGCTTAATCGCGTTTTCCGCCCCTACGTGGCTGCCGACGTGTGTCTGGCCTGCGGAATCGCTGCCTTCGTATTTAGATTGTGACAGATAGTCAAAGTCCGAAAAGTAAACCGGCTGCACTCATATCCTTGTAAAGCTGCCGAAAACACTTGTTCGCACTTCTCACCATGAAGTTCAATTGCGATGTTTTTGACGCTATCCAG